>CANPWO010000023.1 GCA_947584535.1 uncultured Clostridia bacterium | reverse complement strand
GGATCGTCCGGTTTTTCTACCTTATCATTTTCTTTTACTTTAACAGAAGCTATTTCTGTTCCTCCGTCACTATCAAAAGTAACTTCATACATTTTTCTTGAGAACAACCAAAAACACATTAGAATTAAAAATATAAACAATAAAATTAATAAAATAATTATAACGTGTTTTTTACTATTTTGTTTATTCTCAACATTTTCTCCTGCACGCAATTGCTCCATAAACACAATCCCCTTTCTTTACTTTAAAAGCACTCTTTATGGGTGCTATACATTATTTGCTTTCTCATATGTTTATATATATATATTAATTTAAACATATTGTATATTTCTTTAAATTATAAAACCTATTATAAATAATATAACGAATAATTAATATATTATATATATATTATACTTATGTCTAGATATTATAACTAGTAATAGTATATATTAATATTCTACTTTTGTCAACATTTTTTTACATTTATTTTATATAAAATATTTTTTATTTTTTAACTAATATTTTACAAATAATTTACATAAATTGGAAATTATTTTTACTTTATTGTCAAATATTAATTTTTAAAGAAATATTAAAGGATATTTCTATTTTTTTATTGACAACACAATATAAATAGTGTATAATTCTAGTTGTTAATTAATGGCGGCATAGCTCAGTTGGCTAGAGCATACGGTTCATACCCGTAGTGTCGTAAGTTCGATTCTTACTGCCGCTACCAGATTAATATATATAAAAAAGATTGGTATAAATTAATATATCAATCTTTTTTATATTTTATTAAAATAATCACTTATCTCCTTTAAATTAGTATAATTTAATTGTCGTTCTGCTTCATATGCTACAATTGCTACAGCATTTGATAAATTAAGTGAACGAATATTATCTCTCATTGGTATTCTAACTGCATTTTCTAAATTTTCTAAAATATAATCTTCTGGAAGTCCTCTAGTTTCAGGACCAAATACAAGATAACAGTTATCTTGATATTTAACATCAGTATATACTTTTTGGGACTTAGTTGAAAGCAAGAATATATTTTTAGAATCTACTTTACTTTTAAATTCTTCCAAATTTTTGTACTCTATTATATCTAATTTATCCCAGTAATCAAGTCCTGCTCTTTTTACTGCTTTTTCTGATATATCAAAGCCAAGTGGATGCACTAAATGAAGTGTAGCTCCAATTGCAGCACAAGTTCTTGCTATGTTTCCTGTATTTTGTGGTATTTCAGGTTCTACCAAAACTATATTAATTGACATTTTCTACTCCTTGTTTGTTAATAAGTGGCTTAACTTTTTCTTCTAATACCTCATCATAATCAACCCATTTATTTACATCTATTACATTATAATTTGTATCATCTATTCTTGCTATTACTTTATCTATACCAGCATTAATAATTACACGCTTACACATACTACAGCTATCTGTATTTTTAACATACTCACCTGTATTTGCATCCCTTCCAACAAGATAAAGTGTTGCACCAATAGTATCTTTTCTTGCTGCACTTATTATTGCATTTTGTTCTGCATGAACTGAACGACAAAGTTCATATTTTTCTCCACTTTTTATACCAAGTGTTTGTCTTGCACATGAGCCAAAATCACTACAATTTGTTCTTCCTCTTGGAGCACCAGTATAGCCAGTTGATATAATTTCATCATTTTTTACTATAACAGCACCATAATTTCTTCTAAGACAAGTTCCACGTTTTAATACAGTATCTGCCATATCTAAATAATAATTTATCTTATCTCTTCTATCCATTTTTTCCATCTCCCACTTTTAAAATAATTATATATGCTATTATAATAATTGTCAAGAAAAATAAAAGTTGTCAAAGTCTTCGATTTGTTACAACTTTTTTTAATAAAAAAATGAGAAACATCATAGTTAAATCTATGGTATCTCTCATACTTTCTAATTACTTGGCATTATTTTACCAAGTGAAGCATTATATAATGTAGTCCATGTTATCTCTCCAACTATACCATCTACTTTTAAATTAAACAGTCTTTGAAAAGTAATAACTGCCTCTTTAGTTTTTACTCCAAATAACCCATCAATTGTTACTTTAGGTATAGCTGGAAATAAATTAGACACTTTATTTATGTACTCTTGAAGTTCTATAACATATTTTCCTTTACTTCCTTGTTTTAATATATCGTTAAATTTTATATCATCAGTAATTTTTTCTTCTGTTCTTGTATTTTCTTTTATTGCTTTTCTTTTACTATGTATTAAATTAAGTTTATTTAATGTTATTTGATCTAAAACTCCAGTATCATATATTCCCATTAGTTCTTGAAATCTTTTTACTGCTTTTTGTGTATTTTCTCCATAAATTCCATCTACTTTAATATTAGGTATAGAAGGATAAAAAAATGTTACATCAACAAGCATTTCTTGTATCTTTTTTACATCTTCTCCTTCATCTCCAAATTTCATTTTTGTATGATTCGTATTTATTCTTTGGTTATTACTTCTGTTCATTAATGGTTTCATACTTAATCTTACATGCCTTCTTTTTTTTAACATAATTTTCACCTTCTTTATATACTACTATTATATGAAATATACATTAAAAAAAGTGATAAATAATATTAAACAAGAAAAATTGCTTTTAAAGTAATATATAAAACAATTATAAAATACAACTTATTTAATGTTACTATTTATAAAACACAAATATAAATACAAAATAAACTATTTAATAAAAAAATACTTGTAATCATATCTTAATTATGATATAATTTTGATATATAAAATTTGGAGGTGTTTATATATGGCATTAATCAGACCATCTGCTGATTTAAGAAATAATTATAATGAGATTTCTAAACTTTGTCACAAAACAAATGAGCCAATATATATTACAAAAAACGGTACTAATGATTTAGTAGTTTTAAGTGATGAAGCTTATGAAAATATAGTTAAATTAAATAATGAAACAGAAGAAGAAAGAATTGATAGACTTGTTTCAGAACATTTTGACAAACAATATGAAAGTTTTGAGGAATTTAGAAATGATATATATATGAAAATTGAAGAAGCGCTCAAAGATGTTGAAGAAGGTAAAGTAATTGAAATGGAACAAGTTATAGCAGAAATGGAGGAAAAGTATCATTTTGATAAAAAGATATAGCATTACTTGGTCTTATAAAGCATACAAAGATTTAAATAATATAGAAAGTTGCCTTCGATTCAATTTAAATGAATTTAATATTGCTAGAAAAAATGTAAACAAAATACTCTCCTGTATATCTAATCTAACTTATTTACCAGAAAAAAACACTAGACTTTATAATTATTATACAAATGTCAGAAAAATGAAAGTAAATAAATATATAATAATTTATGAAGTTGATAATGATAAAAAGAATATCTTAATATTAAGAATATTTCATGGTAGTCAAAATTATTTTAATAAATTATAATTTTTTTCATAATCTAATTTTAATCCCAATAGATTTTTATATTCAAAAAAATGAGAAGTATAAAACTCCCCATTAATACATATTTATTATTCTTTAATATCGTCATTGTCGTCATCTATTTCAACATTTTCTCTTGGTTTAAGTAATGGATAAAGTACAACATCACGTATGTTATAACTATTAGTTAAAAATTGTAAAAATCTATCTATACCAAGTCCCCAACCAGATATTGGAGGCATACCATATTCCATAGCTTTTATATACTCATAGTCATAACTCATTGCTTCTTCATCGCCATTTTCTTTTAACTTACTTTGTTCAATAAATCTTTTCTGTTGTTCTACTGAATCTACAAGTTCAGAATAACCATTTATTATTTCTTGTCCATTTACTATAAGTTGGAATCTATCAGTTAAACTTGGATCCTCGTCATTTGCACGTGCAAGAGGTGATAAATCAATTGGATGATTTATTAAGAAAGTTGGTTTAATTATTTTAGGTCTACTAACCTTTTTATATAATTGATCAATTAAATTTCCTCTACCTAAACTTTCTAAATTATCAGCTTCAAGTTCAATATTATTTTTCCTTATTTCTTCAAGTAAATCTTTTGCAGTTTCAAATTTATCTATATCAATACCACAGTCTTTAAGAAGTAAATCTTTAAAACTAATTACATCCCATTCTCCACCAAAGTCTATTTCTTGATCACCTATCATAACTTTTAAATTACCGTCAAATAAATTAGATATTATATATACAACCATTTCTTGCATAAGACGCATATTATCTTTAAAATTATAATATGCACTATAGCCTTCGACCATAGTAAAGTCTTGAAGATGATTTACACTAATTCCTTCATTTCTAAAATCTCTTGCAATTTCAAATATATTAGTAAAACCACCTATAATAAGTTTCTTTAGTGTAAGTTCAGGTGATATTCTTAAATATACATCTGTATTATATGTATTATGATGTGTAATAAAAGGTTTAGCTGTAGCACCTGAAGCTGTATTTTGAAGTACAGGTGTTTCTACTTCGATAAAGCCCTTTTTATCTAAGAAATCTCTCATTAATTTTATAAACTTTGATCTAAGTAAGAATCTTTTTTTAGTTTCTTCATTCATTATTAAATCAAGATGTCTTTCTCTATATAACATTTCTTGATTAGTAATTCCATGAAATTTCTCTGGAAGTGGTCTTAAAGATTTACCAAGAAAAGTATATTCTTTAACTCTTATTGTTTTTTCACCTGTTTGTGTAATAAATGTTTCACCACAAACACCAATAAAATCTCCAACGTCTAAAGTTTCATGAATTAATTTATATTGTTCTTCCCCAACTTCGTCTTTTTTTATACATAGTTGGATTCTACCTTCTACATCTCTTAAATCAATAAAACTAATCTTACCCATTTTTCTTTTTGACATTACACGACCAGCGACTTTAACATTTTGCACACCTTCTTCAAGAACTCTTGCTTGTTTTAATGTATGTGTAATTTCAAATCTATCAGGTCTTACATTAATACCAGCTTGTCTTAGCTTTTCTTGCTTTTCTTCTCTTACTTCCTTTAAAACATTTATATCTCCCACTTCTATCCTCCTAAGTATTATAGTCTCTTAATAGAAATTACTTTATATTTTGCTATTCCACCTGGTGTTTCAACTTCGAATTCATCACCTTTCTTTTTACCCATAAGAGCTTTACCAACAGGTGATTCATTAGATATTTTATTTTCAGCCATATTAACTTCTGTTGCACCAACAATACCATATGAAATATCTTCATCAAATTCGTAGTCATGTACTGTAACTAAAGTACCTACACCAACTTTTCTTGTTGATATATCGTCATCATCTACAATTTTAGCATGTCTTAAAGTATTTTCTACTTCTAATATTCTTGCTTCAAGTAATGCTTGTTCATTTTTAGCATCATCATACTCAGAATTCTCGGATATATCACCAAATTCTCTTGCTACTTTTATTCTTTCAGCTACCTCCATTTTTTTTGGTCCTTTTAGCTGTTTTAATTCCTCTTCTAATTTTTTATATCCTTCCTCTGTTAACATTATTTCTCTTTTTTCTTCCATTTTTTGTCCCTCCTAATTTATTATTATATTATTATCAAATACATTATACACTATATGTCAAGTTAATAGTGTAAATATATACTTCCTATATCAGTTTTTAAAAAATTATCCATACTTAAATTCATTCTGTTAAATATTGTTTCTATATATCCTTTATTTCTTTGATATGATTTATACTCTTTACTTAGTATATCATTATCAACATCAGTTATATCAAGTACATAACTATCTTTCCCTAATATATAATGTGATTTAAAATACTCTTTTATATTACTACTTAAAAGTACACAAAAATCATAATCTTGTATATTTCTTTTTTGAATAATTTCTATACTTGAGCCATATTCTTCATTTACTTTATCTACTATTTCATTTAACCTTTTGTATTCTGTTTTAGTTATATTTTGCATTCTTAATATATCAACAAATTTATATTTTTCTATATATTTTTTTAATTTGTTAATATCAAAATCTTTTAAGTAATCAATTACTATAAGTAATCTAAATTTATTAATATCTTTTTTTCTTTCTAATATATATCTTGATATATATACACTATCTAATTCATTTAGGTTATTAATAGACTGTACTAAACTTGCCTCTTTATTTATACTAAATAATAAATCTGTAACTTGTTTTTTTAATGATGGTACATTTTCAAACAATCTACTAAATACAATATTTATATTGTTAAAGTTTGATATTTTATTTTTTAATACCTTACTTAATACATAGTAGTTTTTTTTTCCACTACTTAACTTATCTGAGTTTACAAGCAAGAAAAATGTTTTAGATTTACTTTCATTTAACAACTTGTCTTCTTTAAAAAGAAAACCAAATAACTTCAAAAAGCCTTTTTCTATAACATTTGCTTTATAACTTAAATTCTCATCTATTATATCAACAAAAAGATTATTCATATATATCACCTCATATATGTAAATATACAAAATTACATATATTTATATATGAATAACTATTTGTTTTTATGATAAATCTCTAATTATTTCTCATTATTTTTCCTTATATTTTTAAGTGCGACACTATTTTTAGTTCTATCTAGTTTTTGTAATAGTAATGCTTTTAGTTTATCACCTGTTAAATCACGAATAAGTTTTCCATCTTCAGCAAGTGAAATTGTACCTGTTTCTTCTGATACAACAACTACTAAAGCATCTGATATTTCAGTAATTCCAACTGCTGCTCTATGTCTTGTACCTACATTTTTAGGAATAGATACCTCAGAAGCTAAAGGCAATATACATTTTGCAGCTAAAATCTCGGTTTTATTAATTACTATTGCACCATCATGCAAAGGTGTTCGTGGCATAAATATATTTTGAATAAGTTCACTTGATACTTTTGCAGAAAGTCCTACACCTTCTTTTAATACATCAGTAATTTGTGTATGCCTTTGTATAACAATTAAAGCTCCTATATTTTTAAGCGACATTATCTCAACAGCTTTTACAATTTCAGATATTGAATGTCTTACTAAAATATTATCGTCCATATCAAATACATCTACTATTTTACTTCTACCTAACTTTTCAAATACATTTCTAAGCTCAGGCTGAAATACTACAATAAGAAGTATTACGCCATAACTTAAAAAGTTAGTTAGTATAAAGTTAAGTAATACCATATTAAATACTTTTGCTATTACAAATAAAATACATACAATTAATATACCTTTTACTATTTGCCCTGCTCTTGTCTTTTTTACAATTTTAAATAAATAATAAACAATGAATGCAACAATTAGTATATCAATTATAAATATTAGATATCTAATAGGACTTGTTAAATCAAATATATCTTTAATTTTATACATTAAAGCAATAAAACCTGACCATATACTTTGCAACTTAATCACCTCTTTAAGTTTACATGTATTATTTACAGAAAACTAAATTATATACTACTTTGTACTGCAGATATTAAAATAGCAAACATTGAAAATACCATTGAAAATAATATAATTCCAACTATTGTGTATTTTACTACATTTCCTTTTTTCTTTGCCATGATTTATCATCACTCCTTAAATATTAAAATTCAAATTTATCTTTAAAATAATCTTCTAATTTATCTATACTTACTCTTTCTTGCTGCATTGTATCTCTATCTCTTATAGTAACAGAATTGTCATTTTCAGATTCAAAATCATAAGTTATACAATATGGTGTTCCTACTTCATCTTGTCTTCTATATCTTTTTCCAATAGAACCTGCTTCATCATAATCGCAATTATATTTTTTTGAAAGCATAGAGTATATTTCATCTGCCTTCTCACTTAATTTTTTAGAAAGTGGTAATATTGCAACTTTAACTGGAGCAACAGTAGGATTTAATTTTAATACTGTCCTTATTTCACCATCATCTAATTTTTCTTCATTGTACGCATCACATAAGATAGCCAAAGCAAGTCTATCGCACCCCATTGATGCTTCAATAACATAAGGTATATATTTTTCAGATGTTTCTGGATCTAGATATTCCATTGACTTAGAACTATATTCTTGATGTCTTGATAAGTCATAATCTGTTCTATTATGTGTTCCACAAACTTCATCCCATCCATGTGGATATTTAAACTGAATGTCACAAGCTTCTTTTGCATAATGAGCTAATTTCTCATGGTTTTTAAATCTTAAATTTTCCTTATCTATTCCAATACCAGTTATAAAGTCCATCTGTTTTTGTTTATATTCTTCATAGTATTTGCTATCTGTTCCTTCTTTGCAAAACCATTGATGCTCCATTTGTTCAAACTCTATTGTTCTAAAAGTGAAATTCCCTGGTGTTATCTCATTTCTAAATGCTTTACCTATTTGCCCTATTCCAAATGGTATTTTTGCTCTTGATGTTCTTAGTACATTTAAGAAATTTACAAATTCACCTTGTGCTGTTTCAGGTCTTAAATATACAGTATCAGCTTTATCCTTAACAACACCTCGTCTTGTTTCAAACATCATGTTAAATTCTCTAATTTCTGTATAATTTGACTTACCACAGTTTGGACAAGGTATTTTATTATCTATAATATATTTATATAATTCATCATCATTTAAAGTATCAGGATTAATCTTATCTGTAAAGGCTTCAATTAACTTATCTGCTCTATGTCTAGTCTTACACTCTTTACAATCAATTAATGGATCTGAGAAACTTGCTACATGTCCTGATGCTTCCCAAACTCTTGGATTCATAAGTATAGTTGCATCTACTCCATAGCTATTTTTATTTTCTTGTATAAACTTCTTCCACCATGCTTTTTTTATATTATTTTTAAATTCTACACCTAAAGGACCATAATCCCAAGTATTTGCAAGTCCTCCATATATTTCAGATCCTGGATATATATACCCTCTTGCTTTGCATAAATTAACAATTTTATCCATTGAATCTACCACTATTATTCCTCCTAACAAATTTTAGTTATTTTTCTTTAACTTCTATATCTAGCACTCCATATTTTTCATTAACAAGTTTTCCTTCATTAAATATTATATGGAATACCCCATCCTTTACATAGTACTCCTCAAGTCCTGTTATAGCATAAGTAAATTCAGACTCTTTCATCATTCCTTTTCCTACTACATAGTTTACAGCAGCAGACCTTATAATAGTCTTATAGTCTTTGCCAAGAAGTTGTGATGCAACACTTGCAAGTTCAACTTCTTCCTTTGTTGAAAGGTCAATGTTATATACTGCTATACTTTCTGATGTATTTTTCTTTGCATTATCATCTCTAACTTTTTGAGTTATTACAACTGAAATTATTTTCTCAGTTCCTACCATATTTTCAAATGTTTCATAAGATACTAAATATGTATAATTACTTTCTACATTTTTCATTTCAGATTGTAGTTTTACAAATAACTCTTGATACTTTGTATCAATTTCTTTATTTAACTCTGTTAGTTCTTCGCCTTCTATATATATTTGTGGAACTTTTATATCTGATTTAATCTTTGATACTGATTTATCTGAATGTTTAAGTTCCTTTACTTCATAGTTTATAGTTGAATGTTCATTTTTTGTATTTTCCTCGTCTTCTTTTTCAAGGTCAACTAATCTTTGTATATCTGATTCTTTACTTCCAATAAGTTGTGGTTTTTCTTCATAATTTAGTGCAAATACTATTATGCCACAACCAATTAAAATAAACAGAATTAGTCCTATAACCACGCCTTTTGAGCTTTTTTTCTTTTCACTATAATGCATTGTTTCCATTTCTATATCCCCCTCTTTAAGAAATATTTTACTATATTTTATTGTTTTTTTCAATACTACTTATTTAACTTATTTTGAAATAGATTTTACATTTATATTTATACCAAATAAATTTATACCTGTTGCATTATCTATTGCATATATTACTGTGTTTCTAATTTCTGAGCTTAAAGTTGGTATATTCTTTCCATATTTTACTTCTATATCTATACTTAGTTTCATTCCATCAATATATTTTTGTGTAACAACTTTAAATACTCTACTTACTCCTTCAACTCTTGAAACTACATATGAGATAATTGCGTTAATTACATTATCTGATATTGTATAATTTCCAAGATAACTATATGTTGGTCGTATAATAGTCTTTTCAGATGTATCGTACGTAACACTATTATCTTCTTTATTAAATATTCCAAAAGACTTTAGTGAATCAAGAAAATAACCTGAAAATTGTTTCTTTATTTCAAGAGTTGGTACTGGTACAACATGTTTCCCGTCTTCTACTCTTGAACGTCTAGCAGTTTTTATTTGGCTTTCAGTTGCTATATCTTCTATATATATTGTTTTATTAATTTTTCCAAGTCCAAGATTTGTTGCTATTTTTTCTACCATTTCATCAGATGTGCCAAGAATTAATATTTTTTCTGGATTTTCCTTTTTTATTGCGTGTTTCATTTCAGTCTTTCTTGTATCATCTAAAAATATCGCTGCTTTAACAGAAGCAATAAAATTTGCTTCTGTTTTAGCAGACCTTCCAGCTATTACTTTTGTATTTTTTATTAATATAGCATCATCTATTATATAATCTATACCGTTTGATTTGGCAACTTTTTGTGCGTTATAACTTTTTCCTGTACCTGTTTTTCCTACAAATGCGTATACCTGCATTAAATAACACCTCTAAACTTCCATAAGTCCTTTTGCAGTTAAACTAAATTTTCCATCTTCTTTACCTATTTCTGTAACTTTTACAAGTATCTCATCTCCAACACTTAGTTCGTCTTCTACTTTAGCTATATGTTTTTTAGATATTTGAGATATATGTAAAAATCCTTCTTTACCTGGTAAAACTTCTACTAATGCTCCAAATTGCATTATCTTAGTTACTTTGCCCATATATACTTGATTTAATTCTACATCTTTTGTTAAACTTTCAATTATTTCAATTGCTCTATCAATCATTCTTGCATCAATTCCTGATACAAATACTGTTC
Organism: uncultured Clostridia bacterium; assembly: GCA_947584535.1. Lineage (GTDB taxonomy): Bacteria > Bacillota > Clostridia > TANB77 > CAG-465 > CAG-465. Next base: position 13,686 of record CANPWO010000023.1, on the reverse strand, counting down.
CATCTTCTTCTATATCAATTTTAACTCCAGTTTCTTCTATTATTTTATTAATAGTCTTTCCACCTGCACCAATAACTTCACCAATTTTACTTGGGTTAATTTTTATAGTTTCAATTTTTGGTGCGTATTTTGAAAGTTGAGCTCTTGGTTTATCTATTGCTTTTAACATTACTTCATCTAATATATATTTTCTTGCTTTACTAGTTCTTGCAAAAGCTTCCTCAATTATTTCATATGTAAGTCCATCTATTTTAATGTCAACTTGAATTGCAGTAATTCCATTTTTTGTACCTGCTACTTTAAAGTCCATATCTCCAAAGAAGTCTTCTATTCCTTGTATATCAGTTACCATTATATAATCAGATGTATCACCATTTTTAGTAAATAGTCCTGTTGATATACCTGCAACTGGTTCTTTAATTGGTACACCAGCATCCATTAATGCAAGTGTTGAACCACATACACTTCCTTGTGATGTTGAACCATTTGAGCTTAAAACTTCTGAAACTACCCTTATTGTATATGGGAATTCTTCTTTTGATGGTATAACTGGCTCTAAAGCACGTTCTGCTAAAGCTCCATGTCCAATTTCTCTACGACCTGGTCCTCTTGCTGGTCTTGCTTCTCCTACACTATATGGTGGGAAGTTGTAATGATGTATATATCTTTTTGCTACTTCTTCATCAAGTCCATCAAGTTCTTGTTCATCTGATGAAGATCCAAGTGTTACCATAGAAAGTACTTGTGTTTGTCCACGAGAAAATAATGCACTACCGTGTACTCTTTCAAATAGTCCTACCTCTGCTGAAAGTGGTCTTATCTCATCAAGTGCTCTACCATCAACTCTTTTTGATTCATTTATTACAAGGTTTCTTACTGCTTTTTTCTCTGCTTTATATAGTGCTTCACCTACCATTAATTTATTTTCTTCATAAGCTTCATCACCATATTCTTTTTTATATTCTTCTATAACAAATTCATCTACTTCATTTACTGCTTCATCTCTTACAGTCTTATCTTTAGCAAGTATTGCTTTAGCCATTTTATCTTTTGCTTTTTCCTCAACAAAGTTTACTAATTCTTCAGGAACTGCGAATGATTTATATTCAGCTTTTTTCTTTCCTACTTCTGCTCTTATTTCTTTTATAAAATCACATAATTTTTTGATTTCTGTATGTGCTACTTTTATAGCTTCAAGCATTTTTGCATCTGGTACTTCTTTTGCACCTGCTTCTATCATACATATTTTATCAGGTGTTGCAGATACAGTTAAATCAAGTGTTGATTTTTCTCTTTGTTCTAAATTTGGATTTAAAACAATTTCATCATCTACTATACCTACTTTAATTGAGCCAACAAGTGCTTCAAATGGTATATCAGATATATTAAGTGCAACTGATGCTCCAATTGATGCTGGTACTTCTGGCAAAACATCTGGATCAACTGCAAGTACTAATGCATTTATTGATGTATCGTTTCTGTAATCTTTTGGGAATAATGGTCTAATTGGTCTATCTATTACACGAGATACAAGTATTGCTTTATTTGAAGGACGTCCTTCTCTTTTTATAAAGCCACCTGGTATTTTACCTACTGCATATAATCTTTCTTCATAATCTACTGAAAGTGGTAAAAAATCTATACCATCTCTTGGTTCCTTTGACATTGTTACATTTACAAGTACAGCAGTTTCTCCATATCTTACTAAACATGAGCCATTTGCAAGTCCTGCCATTTTACCTGTTTCTATAACAAGTGGACTTCCTGCGTACTCCATTTCAAATTTCTTAAACATAAATTTCCTCCTTAAAATTTGAATTTAAGTAAAAGGTTGTAATAATAATTTCTAAACATAAAAAAATACGTTCACAAATTATTACTACAATTACCCCTTTTACTTGGCTATTATTATACAACAAAATTTATTATACTTCAAGTAATTGAAGTAATTATTTATAAATATAACAAAGTCGGCTAAAAATTTAACCGACTTTGTATTTTTTTAATTAGTCTAATTTTTCTTTAGTCTTAGCAGCTTTACCTACTCTATCTCTTAGATAATATAATTTAGCACGTCTTACTTTACCTTGTCTTTTTACAACAATTTTATCAATTTTTGGTGAATTAACTGGGAAAGTTCTTTCAACACCTACACCACTAGATATTTTTCTAACAGTAAATGTTTCATTAAGTCCAGCATTTTGACGTTTGATAACAGTACCAGTAAATACTTGAATTCTTTCTCTGTTACCTTCTTTAATTTTAACGTGAACGTCAACAGTATCACCAATGTTAAAAGTATCTACATTATCTTTTTTATATTCAGCTTCTATTGCTTTTATTATATCCATTATTTTCCCTCCTTTATATAATATTTATTATTTTAAGATAAAAAATCTTATTTATCATCTTTAAGCATTTCGGGCCTATATTTTTTTGTTATTCTAATAGATTCTAGTTTTCTATATTCATTTATTTTTTGATGATTACCAGAAAGAAGTATTTCTGGTACTTTCTTTCCTCTAAATACACTTGGTTTAGTATATTGTGGATACTCAAGTAACTTATTAGTATGAGATTCTTCATCAAGTGCTCCTTCAGAAAGTACACCTGGCATAAGTCGAATTACACTATCAAGTAATACAAGACATGCAAGTTCTCCACCAGTTAATACATAATCTCCAATAGATATTTCTATAATGTTATATTCTTCAATTACTCTTTCATCAATTCCTTCATAATGACCACATATTATAACATAGTTATAACCATCATCTGAGATTTCTTTTGAAAGATTATAGTTTAGTAATTTTCCTCTTGGTGACATATATATAACTTTGGTATTTTCTTTATCATTATCTAGTAAATTACTAAATGAATAATCAATAGCTAAACTAAGCGGTTCACATGAGATAATCATACCAGTACCTCCACCATATGGTGGAAAATCTACCCTTTTATGTTTGTCTTTTGTAAAGTCTCTAATATCTACTAAATCAATAGATATTTTATTTAGTTCTATTGCTTTTTTAATAGCATTAGTGTTTAGAAACTCATCAAACATATTCTTAAATAAAGTTAATATTACGATTTTTTTCATACTAATCCTTCCATTAACTTAACAAATATTTTCTTTTCTTTTATATCTACTTTTTTTATAACTTGAGATATAGCTGGTAGATATATTTTAGTACCATCTTCTCTTTCTACTTCATAGACATCATTTGCACCAGTGTTATACACATATACAAGTTTTCCAAGAATATCATTGCTTTCTATATCTACAACTAAACAATTAATTAAATCTTCAATATAGTATGTACCCTCATCAAGTTCTTTTAAACTATCTCGTGGAATATATACATCTTTATTTTTAAAAGTTAAAGCTGTATTTGCATCATCAATACCCTCAAACTTAACTATAAGAATATTCTTATGCACTCTATTTGAAGTAATGTTATAACATGTATTTAAAGTTTCATCTAAATATATTTTTTTTAATTTAGAAAGGTTTGTTATATCATCCGTATATGGATTAATTTTAACTTCACCTTTAATACCATGAATATTTACTATTTTACCTATTAAAATACTTTTCATAAAACTAGCCTACTTATCTTTATTTTCTTCTACATCTACAGTAACTTTTTGTTTTTCTTTCATAGCATATGCGTAAACTATTTCTCTAATAGAACGTATTATTCTACCTTCTTTACCAATAACTCTACCCATATCCTCTTTATTTACTTTTAATTTTAGTACAATCCTATCATTATTTTGTACTTCATTAATTTCAATATCATCTGGATTATTTACAAGGTTTTTTACAATATATTCTAATAAATTTTTGTACATTTTTTTCCTCCTTATAACTGTACTCCAGCTTTTTTGATTAATGCTAAAGCAGTATCAGTTGGTTTTGCACCTTTTTTTATCCATTCTACTACTTTATCACCATCTATTTTTATTTCAGCTGGTTCTACCATTGGATTATATGTTCCAACTTTTTCGATAAATCTTCCATCTGCTGGATATCTTGAATCAGCTACTACTATAGTATAATATGGAGATTTTTTAGCACCATCTCTTCTAAGTCTAATCTTTACCATACCTTTAATTCACCCCCTTTAAAGTGTATAATTAATTATTTTTTACTTAAGATAATTTTTGGCATTTTTTAATGCGCCAAATTTGCCTTTACCAGACATCATAGATTTCATCATTTTACGCATTTGTTCAAATTGGTCCATAAATCTATTAATATCTTGTACTGTATTACCACTACCTTTTGCAATTCTTATTCTTCTTGAAGCATTAAGAATTTTAGGATTTCTCCTTTCTTCTTTTGTCATAGATGTAACAATTGCATTAATACGGTCAATTTGTTTTTCATCAATATCTGCATCTCTTAGCTCTTTTGGAATACCAGGAAGCATTGCAAGTATATTTTTAAAAGAGCCCATTTTTCTAATTTTCTTCATTTGTGATAAATAATCATCTAGTGTAAAATCATTTTTCCTAATCTTTTTTTCTAAATCTAAAGCTTGTTCTTCACTAAATGCTTCTTCAGCCTTATCAATTATAGATAGGACATCTCCCATTCCAAGTATACGAGATGCTACTCTATCTGGATAAAATGGTTCTAAATCACTTAGTTTTTCACCAACAGATGCAAATTTAATTGGTTTTTTAGTTATACTTTTTACAGAAAGTGCTGCACCACCACGAGTATCAGAGTCAAGTTTTGACATTGTAATTGAATCAATACCAACTACTTCATTAAACTTATCTGCTACATTAACTGCTTCTTGTCCAGTCATACTATCTACAACAAGCATTATCTCATGTGGTTTAATTGCTTTCTTTAAGTCGACTAACTCATTCATTAGATTCTCATCTATTTGTAGACGACCAGCTGTATCAATAATTATTACATCACAAAGTTTTGATTGTGCTTTTTTTATACCATTTGTTGCAATTTGAACAACATCTTTGTTATCTTCTTCGCTATATACATCAATATTTAAGCTTTTACCTAAAGTTTCAAGTTGCTTAATTGCAGCAGGTCTATATACATCACAAGCTACCATTAATGGTTTCTTGCCTTGTTTTCTTAAATAATTGCTAAGTTTACCACAAAGTGTAGTTTTACCACTTCCTTGAAGTCCAACAAGCATTATAACAGTTGGAGGATTTGGAGAAATATTTAATTTTGATTCTCCATCGCCAAGTAAACTAGTAAGTTCATCTCTTACGATTTTAACTACTTGTTGACCAGGTGTTAAACTTTTCATAACAGATTCACCAAGTGACTTTTCTCTAATTCTTGCTATAAAATCTTTAACAACTTTGTAGTTTACATCTGCTTCAAGTAAAGCAAGCTTTACTTCACGTAACATTAAATCAAGTTCTTTTTCTGTTATTCTTGTTTGCCCTTTTATTTTTTTAACTATATTTTGTAATTTATCTGATAAACTATTAAACATCACATATCACCTTTATTTCTTATCTTCAAGTAATTTTAATATTTTATTTCTATCAATTTCATTTTTCATACACATATCTTTTATCTTTTCAATGTTTTCTTGTAACCTATTCATACCAACAACACTTTCATATTTATCAAGCATCTCTTTACTATTTTTTATACTGTCTCTTACTGCTTGATAAGATATTTTTTTATTCTCTGCTATTTCCCTTAAAGATAAATTATATAGATAATATTCCTCAAAAATAGCCTGTTGTTTATCTGTTAATAGTTTTCCATATATATCATATAACATAGTATATTTTATATCTTCTTCCATATATATCACCATAAAAAATATGTGTAAAGTAAAATTACTTTACACATATTATACACTACTTAATTTTAATTGTCAACTAAAAATTACAAAAAAGTTAGATTATTAAGGAAAAATTATTAAAATCTTACCGATTTTACCTTTTTCATCCTGAATTTCTTCTACTTTGAAAAATTCATTACAATTTTTCTCGATAAAATCTTTTATATAAGAAATATTACATTCAGGCATTCTCATAGTTGTATGGTCCACTTCTTTACCTTCACATATAGGTTTAAAATAGGTATATCCTCTATAATTTATGATACTCCAATAATCAATAGCTTTTTCATTTTTATTTGCTTCCTTTATGTCCTTTATTAATGCATCAATAAGATTGTTTATACCATTATTTTTATCGCGTATTTCCCGCTGAATAGATAAATCCCTTATCAATGCTAATCTTAATTGTATCATTTCTATTCTTTCTACATTTTCCATTTTTGTTTACCTCCTTAATTTTAACTTGGTTTTTTATTTTTTTTGATTATATCATAGTTCAATAATTATGTCAATAATTTAAAACAAAATAACACCTATATACTTAAATATAGATGTTATATTTTTTATTTAATATATTATTAATCAATTCTTTTTCTTCATCAGAAAAATCATAATTATTTGTTAATGTTAATACTCCATTTTTTATTTCAAATGCGCTATCATATCTAACTTGTGATATACTAGGTAATATATTTTTAATAGTTCCTATATTTTCATCATTATATGTAGCTACAAGTTCATTTGCATTTAATTTTTCTTTTTCGTAAACTAGCCCTTGATTTTGATATTCTGTCTCTTTACTTGCTATATATTTATCATATTCGTCTTTAATCTTTTTTACATTTTCTTCTACCTTAGTTTTTGTATCATTTACTACTTGTTTATTTTTTATATTAAAGAATAGCATACAAATAGCAACACAAAGTATAGCAATTACTACTATTAGAATAATTAAGCTTACTCCCTCTTTATTTTTCATATATAATTTATCCCCCTTATAGATTATTTACTAATTCTTTAAAATAATTTCCTCTTTCTTCGAAATCCTTGTACATATCAAATGAAGCACTAGCAGGTGACATTACCACATTATCACCTTTTTTTGCATATTTTTTCGCATAATCTACACACGATTTTAAATCGTTATATTCATAAATTGGTAATATATTATCTACATTAATATTTCTTTTCTTTGCTTCATTTAAGACAGCTTCCTTAATCTTAGCAGATGTTTTACCAACTAAAAGTAATAACTTGACTTTATCAAGAATATACCCACCTATATCATCATAAGGGATATTTTTATCATAGCCACCAGCAATTAAAATTACTTTATCATTAAATGATTTAAGACCTGCTATTGTTCTAGTTGGTGAACTAGCAATAGAATCGTTATAATAATTAACACCTGAAACTGTTCTAACAAGCTCCATTCTATGTTCTACTCCACCAAATGTTTTAAGTACTTCTTTTATACTATCTAATGATACTAATTCTAATACGGCAGATATAGCAGTACAGATATTTGCAATATTATGCATGCCTATTAGTTTAATATCATCTTTTGAACATATTTTTACTATATTTTGATCATTACAATATACTATATCATTATCTTTAAAACAAACACCTTTTTCAAGTACTTTATCTATACTAAATTTTTTAACTGTAGTATTAATTTTCTTTTCTTCAATTAACTCCATATATTTAGGTGTATATTCATCATCCTCATTTAAAACTAAAATATCATTTTTTCCCTGTTTTAAGAAAATATTAGCTTTAGCCATTACATATTCTTCAAAACTTCTATGATAATCTAAATGATTAGGAGAAATATTAGTTATAACTGAAATATTAGGTGATTTATCTAAAGTCATAAGTTGAAAACTACTTAATTCAAGAACTACAATATCTTTCTTTGACATATTAGGTAGTTCTGCAATAACTGATTTTCCTATATTCCCTCCTAGCCATACTTTATATCCTTCTTGCTCTAAAAATTTAGCGATTAAAGTGGTAGTTGTTGTTTTACCATCACTTCCAGTTACTCCAATAATTTTACATGGGCAATACTGCATTAGTAACTCTATTTCAGAAGTAAGCTTTGTACCTTTTTTACAAGCTTCTTCTATCTCATTTAAAAATGGTTTAACTCCTGGACTTCTTAATATATAGTCATATTTATCTAAATTTTTTAAATAACTTTCACCTAGTAAAAATTCAGTATCTAATTTCTGATATTGCAAATAATTTTCTACTGCATTTTTATTTCTATCTCTAACACTAATCTTTGCGCCACATTCACTTAAAAGCTTAATAGCAGGTATATTACTTCTTCCAAATCCCAAAACAGCTACTTTTTTGCCTCTCATAGCTAATTTTAATTGTTCTAATTTATCATTAAAAAGCAAAATAAACGCCCCCTTAACCTATATATTATTATATTCCAGAAAAAGTAATTTTGCAATAGAATAAATTAATTATATATAATACACTTAAATAGAAATCATCCTGATTTTTGCACTAAAAAAGCAAGAAACTATTAATTCCTTGCTTTTTTTATTATACTTATTCTTTTATTTTTTCTTTCTAGTCACTAGATGAACTACTAGCATTTTGAGTTGCAGCAAATATTTGTAAAATCCTATATATAAATTCTAGTAACGCAATAATCATATCATTAACATATTGAATATTATATAGTTTATATAATTTTTTCAACATTTCTATTTCTTCATCAGTAGCCATATTGTTATTCTTTAATACTTCATATGATTTATTTTGTGCTTTTATTTCAGTTTTTAATACCTTTATTGACATTATAAATGATATTAAATAAATTATTACACCTAATATAGTTAATGCTATAGTACATATTGCAGCCTGACTATGTAAAATTAAAAAATCAATTAAAATACCAATAATAATTAGTGGAATAAATGCAATTGGTCCAAAATATATAAACGGTGTTAATCTAATTCTAGTTTTCATATCTGGATCATTTTCTTTATCTAGTATAGCTAAACATGATTTTTGGGAAGCCATAGCTAAAGCTGATACAGAATTTTTCTTCCATGTAAATCTTCTTAATCTTACCTTTTTAAAATAATGACTATAGCTATTACCAAAAAGTATAGAACCACTTGATTTAACTTTAATGTGTTGTAAACCATTATCATCTAATATTTTTCTTGCAATATCTTGCCCTTTCATATCTATACTGTTTTTCTTTTTGTTATATTTATGATATTTAATTGCTAAAACAATTTGCACACCTAAAGCAAAAATAGATACAATAAGTAATAAAGATAAAACAATGCCCATTAAAATAATTAAGCTGTCTGATACATTAGTTAAACTATACCCCATAGTACTTTCTACTACTTCTCTAAACATTTCTACCATATTCTATTTCCTCCTTACTAAAATACTTTATAATATTTTAATATAGCAATAAAAAACTTTATTATAACAATTATATTATAATAAATTATATTAAATTAGTCAATTTAATATAAAAAATATGATAAAAAAAGTCGAAAAAACGAATTAGATAATTTAACTCTAATTCGTTTTTTTCTAACTAATCTCTTCCTGTTATTTCTGTAACATTTAAGTCACCACAATACTTATAGGAAGAACATGCAGTTGTATCTTCTGCACTTTCATTAGCTTTTACTGTACAAGGACTAACAAGTATTCTATCAAGTCTACAAGTTGAATCTTCGATACAGTTGTGGGTGCAATGTGCTACATTGCAGTTAATTTTTTGTTTGTAAGACATAAATATCAACTCCCACAATTATTATTTGCTAACTCTTATTTTTTATACTGTCCCTTAATTTCCTATGATATGTAATTGTAAACCTATGCACTTCATCTTGCAAAAAGGTTAAAAAGTTTAGAATTTTATTTTTATCAGATAAGTCAAATTCTTCTCCATTTATATCTATTAGTCCTCTTGTTCTATGTTTATCATTTTTTACCATACCATAGATATTACCATTCTCATTTAAATCTTTAAATGCTTTTTTTACCATATTTAATTGAGTTTTTCCACCATCTATTAATATAACATCTGGAAGTGGCCAATCTACTGCATGTTTAAGCCTTCTTGTAATAACCTCATACATTGCTCTTGGATCATCTTGAGTAATTAAGCTTTTAATTTTAAATTTTCTATACATACTCTTATTTAGTTTACCATTTTCAAATCGTATCATACATCCAACTATATAATCATTTCTTAAATTTGATATATCGAAACACTCTATTGAATCAATATTTTCTTTAAAACCTAGTAAATTAGATAAGTCTTCTAATACATTATTCTTTTTATCTTCAATATTTATATTAATATTATTTTCTACCATCTTTATTAAATTAAACTTTTCGCCTCTTTTTGCACAAAAAGCTGTGATATTACATTCTTTTTGTTTAAAAAACTCATTTAAAACCTGTAAATTTTCTTCATCTAATTTAATATATACTTTCTTTGGTCTATCTTTACTTTTTATATAATAACTTGTAAGAATCTGCATTAATGATTCAGATATATCTTCTTGATCTATATCTTCTATTTTTACATCTTCATTTAATATTACTTTATAATCTCTAATTTTAAATACTTGTATATACAAAACATTATTATTAAATACATATCCCCATATATCACTACTTAGTTCATTTAGATTTGCTACATTTTGTTTTTCACTTATCTTTTCTATATCATCTAATCTTTTCTTTAACATAGCACATTTTTCAAATTCTAATTTTTCTATAGATTTATCAATCTCTGATTTTATAATATCTTTTATTTGTTTGTTTTTACCTTGTAAAAATAATATAACTTGGTTTATCATTTCTCTATATTCTTTTAAATTAATATCATTTACACAAGGTCCTAAACATCTTCCTATATGATAATACAAACATGGACCTTTATTTTTACTTTTTTCTAAATTATATTTACATCTTTTAACTTGAAATATCTGTTTTACTGTTGCCAGTACATCTCTCATTGCAGTTACACTTGTATACGGTCCAAAATACATATTTCCATCATTTTTCTTAGTTCTTGTTACATATATTGTTGGGTATTTATCTTTTATAGTTACTTTAATATATGGATAACTTTTATCATCTTTAAGCATTACGTTAAATTTTGGATTATGTTCTTTTATATAATTACACTCAAGTACAAGTGCTTCTACTTCATTTTTTGTTACAATGTAATCTATATCTCTAACTAAAGATGCCATTTTTTCTATTCTTGCCGTTTTATTATTTTTTTGAAAATATTGTCTTACTCTTTTTCTTAAAGATATAGCTTTTCCTACATATATTATTTTTCCATTTTCATCTTTCATCATATATATACCAGGATTAAATGGAATTTTTGCAACAATATCTTTTACATATGGATTATTCATAAATAAAATTTCCCTTCTACTTATATTATAATTATACCACAAAATTTACTATTATAACAAGAAATATATTTCAAATATTGATTTTATGTAAATTATATGATATAATATTATATGTAAAATCTAAAAATATACTGATAATAATTAGGAGGTAACTTAAATGAGCGTATTGGACTTTGCAAAGAAAATTCATGAGGATGATACAAGATCAATAGATAAAGTTGAATTTCGTTACTGCATAACATTTTTTGATACTCTCAGTGAAAGGGAAAAAACAGAAATTTCCGCAATACTTTTAGATGAGGTTTGCTATCTTCATAATGTACTTAAGCTTCAAGACCTATTTAAATTAAAAAAGTATGTATCATTTAATAAATTATGTGATGATTTATGCACACTACTACTTTTTTCTTATGAAAATGGCAGAAAGCACCCTATTTTTAGTGATACTACATTACAAAAAATAGTTGCTCATTATTTAAAATCAAAAAAAAGATACGAGTACTATGTTTTGCTTACTTTGTATAATAACGGTTATGGAGATAAAAAAGAAATAAAAGAATACCTTGATGAAGTTGGAATTAAACCGTTTTACTATTCGCAAAGTTGGCTTACTTTATACAAACAAGCGAAAAAATATGTAAACAAAAAAGATGAGGCTTAAAAGCTTCATCTTTTTTTACATAATTAAAAGAGGGTTCTTGTCCCTCTTTTTTAGACACATTACATTCATTATTCAGCTGTTGTTTCAGTTTCTGCTTCTGTTGCTTCAGCATCAGCTTCATTATACTTATCAATAATAGTTTTTTGTAACATTTCTCTAGTTTCAGTATTGATTGGATGAGCAATGTCCTTAAATTCTCCGTTTGGAGTTTTTCTGCTAGGCATAGCAATAAATAAACCTTTGTCGCTTTCAATAACTTTTATATCATGTATTACAAATACATCATCAATAGTTATAGAAGCTATAGCTTTCATCCTATTTTGAGAAGCTACTTTTCTCACTCTTACGTCAGTAATTTGCATGTTCCACACCGCCTTCCTTCTTAGTACAATTATATTATTGCACAATATTTTTTTAAAGTCAATAGTTTATTAACAATTAATTCCAAATTTTTTTGTAAAATACTATTTATATAATATTTTTGTTCTTTTTACATTATACTCAATATCTTCATCGATAAATTCAATATACCCTGCCATTATTGTATCTGGTTTTAAATTAGATTTAGAGCCAGTTAGTACAGTTATTTCAAGTGAATCATCTAGTGTAAAATCATAAGTTATAATTTGTGATTTTATATCAATTCTTTCCATTCTATCCTTTGATTTTTTTAGAACTAATATATTTTTTTGCTCTAAATATTTAATCATCTTTTCTTTATAGTCATTTTTAATCTTTTCAATTTCTTTTTTACTTTTATCTATAAATTTTTTTTCATCATATAATAAGGTTATAACATATGTTGCACCATATACTCTTGCCATTATATTCTTTTTATCTTTATCTACATAATCAGCACTAAGCACAGTTATTCCATTTGGTAATACTCTATTTAGTTGCTTTACTAAATATGAAGTTTCGACTTTTTCTTCAAGTTTTACTTCTAAAATCTCACCTGTACTTTCTATACCTACAGTTAATGGATGTGCAAATACAAGTTCAGGTCTAGGATTATATCCTTTTGAAAATACAACAGGTATATCTGCTCTTGACAAAGCTTCTTCAAAAACCTTAATTACATCTAAATGCGATAAGTAAATTGCCTCTTTAGATTTACTATATACTATTTGCAATTTTTCCACATTATCACCTAACTTTCCCCTTTTAAGCAAATTATATCACAGTATATAACAAAAATCAAAACTTTTTACAAAAATTGTAAAAGTAATTATATTATATAAAACAATCAAAAAATTTATGTATACAAAAGTGGCTATTGACAAGTATGTTATAATATAAGTATAAAGTAAAAAAAATTTTACACTTAATTAAGGAGGAAATTGTTATGGGACTTAAAAAACTTTTTAAAAGACTTAAAAGAGACAAATCTCAATTTAATGTTGAAGTTTTGTCAAAAAATCGCGTTTCAAAGGATGTATATGAAAGTATTAAAAGAATTGCATGTGAGTATAAGCACCTGGATGCTAAGGAAATTGAAAAAATCATTTACAATCAGCATAAAATAAGAGTTCATATATATACTGAACCTCAAAATAATAGAATGTATGTCGTGATATAATTTTATCACGACATTTCAGACTGTTGACAAACCTAGATAAAAAATTTCTAGGTTTGTTTCTTTTTTTAAGAAATTTAATTTTATAATGTTATAGGAGTATGTAGAATAGTTTGTGTAAACTAGAATAAACTTTCTATGATAATTGATAAACAGATGCTATATATAATT
>CANPWO010000022.1 GCA_947584535.1 uncultured Clostridia bacterium | reverse complement strand
CAAATTGCTATCGAGTTCGCGACAAATACGCCTCTTGGGACTTTCACCCTAGATTTATGACATGCCCGTCATACTAAAAAAAGACCCGGAAATTAATCCGAGTCTTTTTTCTTGTTAATTAATACCAGCCAAGCGTACTCATGTATGCATTGAACTGCGGGCAATACAAGCCTTGGGGATCTTCCCAAACCTGTACACCGTTCTGATCATAGACACATACGATAACACTATCGTATCCGCCTTCCGGCTGACCTTCAGCATCAATTCCGGTTGTAGGATAGAGACCTGTAACTTGGAACTTTCTCATAGTATCCATACCTGTAGCCTGCTCTGTAACGTGCTGCAACATATAGTCGCCGTCGTTAATCTTCACAGAATATCCTGCAGGTACACCTCGTACCATAAGGTTCAACGATCCACTTTCATTAAATGCACCATACTGAACAGACACATTCAAATCCTGCTTAGCATTGTTATCCACTACTTGAATAGAGATAATAGCCGTTTGGTTATTACACATTGCCGTTACGTTAGCATAACCAACATTAACAGCTAAAGCTGTAGAACTTGACATACTTACAATATTTGAATCGTTGCTAGCATAAGTTACATTTCCGCTAACATTTTCAAGATATGAAGCAAGATCTACGCTCTCTCCCTTTTGCACCGTTATAGACGCTTGAGTGAATTTAAACTCAGGTGAAGGTGTTACAACAGGTCTATCTGAGCCAGTCTGAGATACTATAACATTTACTGTATCTGTATTACCATAGCTGTCTGTTGCAGTTATAATTGCATTACCAACTCCTACCGCTGTAATATGTCCATTGCCATTTACTGTAGCAACACTTGTATTATTTGAGCTAAATCTTATTGTATCATTCCATACCGAAATAATTGATTTCAACTCAAATGTATCGCCTACATTAAGCGGTATTGTATTAGTCGTAAATCTCCATGCTGCCGGATCAATAATTTCTTCATTGTTATTCCAATACACCTCCGTAATTCTTGCAACGTCACTAGCATTTACCATATCAATGAAGTTATCAATTGAATACTTAGAGCTTCTATCAACAAGATTACAGAAGACTGTAAGCATTTCCTGATTTGTCAATGTCGACTCAGGGTTAAAATAATTTCCTCCTACACCGTTGACCAAACCTACTGCATAAGCCTGAGCTATTTCATCCATCGCCCAATGAGTATAAGTATCTTCAAATACAAAAGGACTGCGAATTGTCGGAAGATTCCACCAGCACTGGTTTGTCATAATGCAAAGTTTTGCAGCCTCACCGCGTAATATACACTGATCAAAGTCTAAGTAGCGCTGTCCATTGACATCACGACCATCGAGAATGTTAGCTCCATAACCGCCACCTGTGCCGTTTAATATAGCAATCATACGGTTATACTTCTGATACTTCCAGAGATCAGCGAAAATATTAGGGTTACCCATAGGATAGTTGTTATAACTGTTATAACTATTATATCCGTTATAGCCATTATAGCCGTTGTAACCGTTGTAACCGTTATAACCATTGTAGCCATTATAGTTGTAGTTATTGTAACCATAACTTCCGCTATAAATGTTATATCTTTGTGAATAGGACATTTCCGTATCATATACTGCCCGGAAATAATCGCCGCGGATTGCCGGAGCCTGAGGACTCTTTATCCACTGGAACTTAAATCTTTGGCCATACTGGTTGTTAAACCAAGCGTCAGCGCTATAACTACTGTTAAAGCTTATCTGATTACCGTAGTAATCATAATACTGGTTATTATTCCAATAGCCGTAATAACCGATATTGTTGCTGTTATTGTAATTATAGTAGTAGTTACCATTGTAAATACTGCCGTTGCCGGAATAATCGGGAATATAGCCTGTTCCCGCTGTGTTTGTATAACTCGCCGCCGATACGCATGTGCACAGTGATAATATAACCATTATCATTGCCGTAAGCGCCGCCATAAATCTTTTTGAACCTTTCATTGTTCTCTCTCCTTTATTATTTATTTTTGATAAATTTGTTTTCATTGTCTTATCCTCCTAGAATAAATATTTTATTGCTTATATAATAAAGTTTGATATCTTATGAATATCAAAACGTAAAACTTTAATATGGCTCTTATAGCCTGATAATATACATATATATAAACTGCCTACACATGTGAAAAGATGACATGCGTATTAACAAGAAATTAAATCCAACCTACACTATCGTGTAGTAAACGGTTTAGTATAGATTTCTTTACTAAACTCATTTTTTTAATCTATAAATATTATAACACATTTTACATAATGTGTCAATACCTTTTTATAAAAAATTATGTAATCTTTTGACTTTTTTGATAAAAAAAGAGTAGATATTTTTAAATATCTACTTAGGATTATAATTTATATACTTTTTATAACATTTCCTACATACTGCTTTATATGATTCATTTCCACCAATAAATACTTGATCTCCAGTTGTTACTGCTTTTCCATCTACAAAACGCATATTAACTGTAGCTTTTGCACCACATTCGCAAATTGTTTTTATCTCTTCTATTTTATCGGCAAGTTCCATTAATGGATGTGAACCTTCAAAAAACTTTAATCTAAAATCGGATCTTAACCCATAACATATTACAGGAATATTTAAGAAGTCTACTACATCACTTAACTGATAAACTTGCTTTTCAGTTAAAAAGTTTGCTTCATCAACTAAAACACAATCAATCTTTTGATTTATATCTTTCATATATTTATATATATCAAAATCTCTATTAATAGCTATAGCTTCTCTTTGCAGTCCTACCCTTGTAGTTATCTTTCCTACTCCATATCTATTATCAAGTGCTGAAGTAAATATAAGGACTTTTTGGCTTCTTTCTTCATAATTATATGCTACTTTTAGTAAATCAATTGTTTTTCCAGAACCCATAGCACCATATCTAAAATATAACTTTGCCATATATAATCACCTAGATAAATTATATATTAAATTTATAATATTTGCAATATGTATAAAGTCTATTGTAAATATTGCTTATCTATGTTATAATACATTTACTAAAATATATAAGGAGGCGTCTAATTATGACACACTTAGTAAATAAATTTTTTGGTAATTTAAAAATAAACTATGTGCAATTTTTAGAGGCAGAAAAAGAAATAGAAAAAGCAATTATTCGGTACAAAGAAAAATACCCTGATTGTGTAATTTTAATTAGTTTTCTTACCTCTCCTCAAACATTAGAAACACATATTGTAAAATTTATACTTGGTAAACCAGATTTAAAAAATATATTTAATATTTTTTATTCAAATAGTTTTAATAAATGTGAAGGGTATATAAAAATTATTGTTGGTAGTAAAAAACAGACTATATATTGTATAAAAGTATTCCTTTAGTACAATACAAAAATAGAACAGTTAGTTAATCGACTGTTCTATTTTTTCTTTTTATTATTTTAAATTAAAGAAAGCATTCTTTCCAGCAAATATAGCTGATGAACCTAGTTCTTCTTCAATTCTTAATAATTGATTATATTTACATACTCTATCTGTTCTTGAAGGAGCACCAGTTTTAATTTGACCTGCATTTGTTGCAACAACTAAATCTGCAATAGTAGTATCTTCTGTTTCACCAGATCTATGAGATACAACAGCAGTCATTCCAGCACGACTTGCCATTTCTATTGCATCTAATGTTTCTGTTACTGTTCCTATTTGATTTAACTTTATAAGAATTGAATTAGATACATTTAAATCAATTCCTTTTTGTAATCTTTCTGTATTTGTAACAAATAAATCATCTCCAACAAGTTGTATTTTATTTCCAAGTCTTTCAGTTAGCTTTTTCCAACCTTCCCAGTCTTCTTCAGCAAGTCCATCTTCTAAAGAAATAATTGGGTATTTTGATACTAAATTTTCCCAGAAATTAATCATTTCATCACAAGTGTACATCTTATCAGATTTCCAGAAATAATATTTTCCTTCTTCACCTTTTTTCTTAGCCTCATCATACATTTCAGTAGCTGCTGCATCAATTGCTATTTTGAAATCTTCGCCTGGTTTATATCCAGCTTTTTGTATAGCCTCTACTATAACCTCAAGTGCTTCCTCATCTTCAGATAAATTTGGTGCAAATCCACCTTCATCTCCAACTGAAGTAGCAAGGCCTTTTGACTTTAATACTGATTTTAAATTATGAAATACCTCTGCACACATTCTTAAGCATTCTTTAAAACTTTCAGCTCCTATTGGCATTATCATAAATTCTTGTATATTTACACTATTATCAGCGTGTTTTCCACCGTTTAATATATTCATCATTGGTACAGGTAATTTTTTAGCATTTACTCCACCAAAATAATTATATAAACTTACACCTAAACTTTCAGCTGCAGCTCTTGCAACAGCAAGTGATACTCCAAGAATTGCATTTGCGCCAAGTTTTCCTTTATTTGCTGTTCCATCAAGTGCTATCATAGCTTCATCAATAGCTACTTGATCTAAAGCATTCATTCCCTCAATTTCTGGAGCAATAATATCATTTACATTATCAACTGCATTTAATACTCCCTTACCTAAATATCTTGATTTATCATCATCTCTTAATTCAACTGCTTCAAAAGCTCCTGTTGATGCACCAGATGGTACAGCAGCACGACCTATAAAACCTCCTTCAACAATAGCTTCAACCTCAACTGTAGGGTTTCCTCTTGAATCTAATATTTCTCTTGCATATATTGATTCAATTGCTAAATATTGTTTCATTAATAATTCCTCCTTTAAAAAATATGTATATTAACTACTGTTTAATAAGTAGAAAATAGCTTATACTTAATCTATTACATGAGTAATAAGTCCATCTTTATTTTTATCATCAATTTCATGTTCTTTTGCTTCTTCTCTTTGTTTAGAAGACTCAAAAGCTTCTTCAGGTGAATTAACTAAATCAGAAAGTCCCAGTTTATCTTTTACATTCTTCTCTTTTCCTTGTTCTTCTTTTGCCATTTCCATTTTATATTCTTGTTTTATATCATCAACAATTTTTTCTATTTCCTGTTGCATAATATCTCCCATTTGTTTACTGCCTTCTTGATATCCATCTATTACTTCATCTATTAGTCTCCTATTAATATAATTTGAAATTTCACTATATGCTTCTTCACCTCTTGGATCATCATAGATTCTTAATTTACTTTTTATTCTATTTTTCATTTCAAGAGAAATCTCATCTTCAAGCATTCTATGTGCAGAAGCAACTTTATCTGATTTTCCTTTTGAGACCTCATCTGATCTATTTGTTATATTATTTGAAAGTCTATCTATATCTTTACCTTCTGATGAATCATCTAATTCTAAAAATTTACCCACTTCTCTTCTTGTTATACTATATATATATGATAATTTATCTTCAATTTCTCTATTTCTACCCTTTTCTGAAACTTGGTATAAGTCTCTTTCAGTTTGATCAATAACATCATATAAAATGTTTTCAACTTCACGAGATTGGTACCTATAACCATTTACAAGTATATCTTCTATATGACCATATGCATTTTTAAGTGAACTTTGGATAGCACTTCTATCTATCTCACTAGCTCTTTCTAATAATATATCATTTAAGTCAATTAATCTTTTTGGTAATTCATTTTCTAATATTTCTACCCCTTTTATATTATTCATATATCAATTTCTCCTTTTATTTTACTATATTTCTCTCTATTCTTCTTTGAATTCTAAGCTCAGCTTTTTCTTCAAGTTCTTTTCTTCTTTCTTGATACTTTTCTTCAAGTTCTCTATTTCTTTCTTCTTTAAATAAATTAGATTGCATATTTTCATATTCTTTTATTCTCTCAGAAAGTTCATAATCTGCTATAGAATATTTATCATCTTCAATATAATATTTATATTCTGCAAGATAAAGTTTGTCATCATTTATATTTTTATCATATTCTTCAAGTATAGTTTCTCCATCAATTTGAACATCATAAAGATCAGTAACAGTTTTAGACATTGCAAGCATAGATTTTCTATAATCAAGCCAATCAATATCAAGATCTTTCGCATATCTATCTATTATCTTCTGTGATAAATGCATAAATACAACAACAAATCTATCTACATTAATTTCGCCTCTTTTTAGTCGTATACTTAAATCTTCTAATAAATCTACAATGTCATCTTTTATATTCTCTTTTGCAATATCAAGTTTTTTTGTTTGCTCCTTTTCTTCCTTTAATCTTCTTTTTCTAAGTATTTCATTTTTTTTGTCCTTATCAATTTTCTTTAAGCTTTTTTTATCAGCACCACACTTTGGACATTTTAATATATTACCCTGACTATCTCTTTTTATATTTTTTCCTTGTACTTTATCAAAATACTTATCAGTTTCATCAATAATATATCCACATTTTTCACACATGAATATACCTTTTTCATGCTTTTTATTTGAATTTGTATCAAATTTATCTTTTGATACCTCCGGATGAGTTACCTGATAAGTATACCATTCAGAATCTGTATCAAAGTCCATTCTTGTCTTTCTTTCTTCTGCCATAATTTATTACCTCTTACATTTCTACTAAATTTACTCCTGTCATTTCTTCAGGAATTTTCTCGCCCATTAATGTAAGTAACGTTGGTGCTAAATCACATAGTCTACCTTCTTTTACTTCTTTTACTCTTTCTGAAATAACAATCATTGGTACATCAAATGTTGTATGAGAAGTAACTGGTTCACCTGTTTTTAAATCAATCATGCATTCACAATTTCCATGATCTGCAGTAATTATTGCCTCTCCACCTATTTCTTCTAATTTTGTTACAATTTTACCTACGCACTCATCAACAGTTTCAACTGCTACAATTGCTTTTTCAAGGTTACCAGTATGTCCTACCATATCTCCATTTGCAAAATTGATTACTATTACATCAAAACTTTCAGAATTTATTGCTTCTATAACCTTATCAGTAACTCCATAAGCTGACATTTCAGGTTGCAAATCGTATGTTGCAACTTTCGGTGAAGGTATAAGAATCCTTGACTCTCCATCATAAGTTTCTTCCCTACCACCATTAAAGAAAAACGTAACATGAGCGTATTTCTCAGTTTCAGCGATTCTTAATTGTGTATATCCAAGTTTTGAGATATATTCTCCAAATGTATTTACTAAAGTTTCTGGTTTATATGCAATATGAACGTTCTTCAAAGTTTCGTCATAATTAGTCATTGTAACAAAATATAGGTTTTGTATATTACTTGTTTCAAATTCATTACAATCTTTTTCAGTTAATGTCCTAGTTATCTGTCTTGCTCTATCAGGCCTAAAGTTAAAGAATATAACTGAATCATTATCCTTTATTTTAGCTATAGGGTTTTGTTCTTCATCTACTATTACTATTGGCTTTACAAATTCATCAAATTCTTGTGCCTCATATGAAGTTTCGATAGCTTTTTGAACTGTCTTAAAATTATTTCCCTTTCCGTTTACTAAAGCATCATATGCAAGATTTATTCTTTCCCATCTTTTATCTCTATCCATAGTATAATATCTTCCAGAAAGTGTTGCTATTTTTCCTATACCTAACTCTTTCATTTTATTTTCAAGTGCTTTTATATATTCTATTGCAGATGTTGGAGGAGTATCTCTTCCATCAAGTATTGCATGAACATAAACATTTTGTATTTCATATCTTTTTGCAAGTTCAAGTAATGCGTATAAATGGTCTATATGACTATGAACTCCACCATCTGATACAAGTCCTATTAGATGAAGGTCACTTCCATTTTCCTTTACATGATTTATTGCATTAATAAATTCTTGATTGTTATAGAAAACACCATCATTTATATCCTTAGTTATTCTAGTTAATTCTTGGTAAACTATTCTTCCTGCTCCAATATTAGTATGTCCAACCTCAGAATTTCCCATTTGTCCATCAGGAAGTCCAACAGCCATACCACTAGTTTTTATATGAGTATTTGGGTATTTTTCAAAATATCTATCTAAATTAGGAGTATTTGCAAGCTTAAATGCATTACCTTTTTCCTCCTCATTTATTCCTACACCATCCATTATCATTAGTACATATTGTCTATTTTTCATATCGTTTCTCATCTCTTTCTACTGTACACCAGTTTTTCTATTATATCATTTTTACTCGTAATTTACAATAGCTACAAAATCATTTGTTAAAGAAGCTCCCCCAACTAATGCCCCATCTATATCTTCCATATTTAGTATTTCACTTGCATTTGAAGGTTTAACACTTCCACCATATTGTATTTTTACACACTCAGCTACTTTATCGTCATATAGCTTTCTTATTTCATCTCTTATATATTTACACATTTCTTCTGCTTGCATTGATGATGCAGTTTTTCCTGTACCTATTGCCCAAATTGGCTCATAAGCTATAACTATATTATTCTTTACACTATCACTTGATATACCATCTAAGGCATTTTTTATCTGAGAAGAAATATGTTCAAAAAGAATACCGCTTTCTCTTTGCTCTAAAGTTTCACCAACACAAATAATTGGTGTTATATTTTTTTCTAATAACTTTTTTGCTTTTTTATTTACCATTTCGTCTGTTTCGGCAAAATATTGTCTTCTTTCACTATGTCCTATTATACAATATTTAGCATTAACAGAAAGTAGCATATTAGCACTTGTCTCTCCTGTATAAGCTCCTTTTTCCTCATAATGCACATTTTGTGCTCCAAGCTTTATATTTGTTCCATCAATTAAATCAGATACTCTTTCTAAACAAATATTATTTGGACATAAAACTACATCTAACTCATCCGTATTAATTCTATCCTTTATTTCATTTACAAAATTATCTGCTTCTGTTAAAGTATAATTCATTTTCCAGTTTCCAGCTATTATTTTTTTTCTCATAAAAAACGCCTCCTTACTTATACCTTTATTTTACTATATAATAATTCTATATTCAAGTAAAGAAGTAAATTTAAATACAAAAATATAGAGTAGAAATTTTAGACTTTCTACTCTATTATATTATTTTTATTATTTAACTAATTTTTTAACTGTATAAATTCCACTAAGTGCAACTACAGCTGCAGCTATTGCTACATATATGCTATAATCTACTTCACCAGTTTTTGGTGTGCTATCTTTTTTTGGACTTTGTTGTTTTTCAGGTTCAGTTGAAGTAGTTGGTTTATTAGCAGATTTCTTTACTACATTTCCATTTTTATCTAATTCAAAGCCCTCTGGCATAAGATTACTCATATCTTGATTTTCTTGAGCCCCACTATCTGGATCTTGATAAACAAACTGTCCACCAGTAACGCTTGCAGTACCACCTGTGATATCAGCTATTGAAGGCACTTTATCTCCAGTATTATTAAGAAATGTTCCACCTGTTATATTTAATTTTCCTTGATTTACTACTAAAGGAGCATTTGCTGAATGCCCAGGTATTGTGCCTTGTTGAAAACGACCATCAGTAATATTAACTTCTGCATTTGGTTTATTAAATATACCATAAGTTGTTTCAGTTGATACAGTTACTCCTCCACCACTAATAGTTAATTTTCCACTATTTTCAATACCATAACAACTTTGTTCTGATGTTAATATTGTTCCTCCTGTTATAGTTAAAGTACCATTATTTCTAATAACTGGTTGACTACCTTCAAAATTTGGAACTACGTTACTTCTATGAATATATGCATTTCCTTCACTACTATCCATAATAGTTAATTCAGCACCTTGATCAACTAGTATAGTAGGCATTCCTTCACTTGAGTCATTAGCTAATGTTTTACCATTTAAATCTAGAGTAACTTTTTCACCACTTTTTATTTCCAAGTTTATACTAGTTGTGCTATTTAGTTTTAAAGTATATGAACCATCATCATTAGTAGTTTTTGTTATACCTTGTAAATCATCATTTAATTTATCTAAAGTAGTTGTTGCTTTAACAGTATTATTAAATCCAAATGAAAATGCACATACAAGCACCATAATTAGTAAAATATTAAATAAATTTCTTTTCTTCATATTATTTTCCCCTTTCTTTAAAATATGAATAAGAAAAATAAGTTAAAATAACTTATATATTTATTATATAAGTATGTTAATATATATTTTTTATAAAATCAAGCATTATTTTTAATAAATGGAAAAATTTTCCAATTTTTATTATAATTAAGTTACATAAAAGCATTCTATTTTTTGTATTTTATAACTTTTTTTATATATGTCTAAATTTATTTATATTATTTATTTTTGCATCTTTTTCATAATATAAAAGATAGATAATGCAAATTAAACATTATCTATCTTCTTAAATTAATATTTTAATTATAATTATTTTACTAATTTTTTTACTGTATATATTCCACCTAATGCAACTACTGCTGTAACCATTGCTATAAATACAGTATAATCTATCATACCTGTTTTTGGAGTATTATCTTTTGATGCACTATCTGGATTATCTACAACAACATTTTCGTTTTTTGCTACTGATGTTCCATTTACTGATACTTTACCTTCTCCAGAATTTTTTATTGTAAATCCATCTACAGCTCCTTTTATTTCTAAATCTCCTTGGAATACTTCAACTACTGATGTTCCATCTTTAGCTGCTTCTTTTATTGCTGTAACTGCATCTGCTCCAATATAATATGTTGTATCTGTTCCTTCTCCTTTTGAAATTCCTACCTCTAATTTTCCTTCATTAATAAATTCAGAATTAAATGGAGCATTATATTTTCCACCATTTACTTCAAAATCAGACTCGTCATTACCATATGATACTAACGCTTCATCAGCTATTGCACTAAATTCTCCGCCGTTTATTACAGCCTTTGCAGTTCCAGCATAACCGTTTGTTTGATTATCAACAATAACTGCAGCTCCTGATTTAAGTTCAACACTTACATCTCCAACTACTTTATCATCTGTTCCTGTTGCTGTTATTTTTGCACCACTATTTATTGTTACAGTACCTTGACGTGCAACTACACCAAATCCACCTGTAATGTCACCACCACTAATTGTTAATGTTCCTGTTTGTGGATGATAAATAGCTGCAGATTTTTTTCCAATTAATTTACCATCATTGATAGTAATTGTAGAATTTGTTGTTTTGCTTCCATTACCACTAATAGCAAAACTATCACCAGTTATTTCACCACCATTTACTTCTAATTTACTACCATTTCCAAATACACCTATTGCTGAAGCAGATGAAGAGTCATCACTGCTTTTAGCAGTAATTTTTGTTCCTGATTCTACCTTTAGGCTTCCTGCACTACCAGCTACTAAACCAACTTGAACAGCAGATAAATTTTTAACAGTAGCCTCAATTTCTACATTTTCTAATATTGCAGTACCACTTTTTACAAGTACTGCAACATATTGAGAACTTGTAATTTTTCCACCTTTTATTGTAACATTAAGAGAACTATTATTTGATCCAATTGTTACAGCAATATTGTTTGATTCTGTCGAAATTTTAAAATTATTTAAGTCTAGTGTAATATTAGTTGCAGTTGCAGGATCAATTGTAAAATCTCCAAGACTATCTGCATCAGTAATATCTTTTTTAAGTTTTAAAGTACCTCCATCTGGGATTTTAGCAACATAACTACTTAAGTTAGTACAATCATCACAATTTATAACATTACCATCAGCTCCTAATACTTCTATTAAACTATCTAAGTTTCCACCTGCTGCTTCAACTTTACTTACGCCTGACACTAATATTAAGCCAAAACATAGAAAAACAAATAGTGACATAGTCAATACTTTTTTCTTCATATAATTTTCCCCTTTCCTTTTAAACATGAATAAGATACATAAGTTTGAATAACTTATATAATTATTACATAAATATGTTATCATATATTTTTTATAAAAGCAACTTTTTTTTCAAAATTGACATTATTATTTCTTTTTATAATATAACTTGATAACATAAACTTATAATGTCATATATGTACATATTTTCTATATATAAATTTTTATATATCACTTTATTTTAATTTAACTTTTAAAATAAAAAAAGATAGACAATGTAATTTAAACATCATCTATCTTTTAAAATAACATTTTGTTTATAATTATTTAACTAATTTTTTAACTGTATATATTCCACCTAGTGCAACTAATGCAACAACTAATGAAATATATATAGTATAATCAGTCATACCTGTTTTTGGTGTATTATCTTTTGCTTTAGCTTCTACTACTGTTACTTTTATATCTTGAGTTTTATCTCCAAGTTGTAATGTTAAAGTAGTTTCACCTTTTTCAACACCTTTTATTTTTCCATCTTCAAAAGTTGCTATTTTAGAATCTTTTGAAGTTAGTTTAATTTGTTCTACTAGTTCATATCCCTTTAAATATGCTTTTGCTGAAATATCTGATTTTTCACCAATTACAAGTTCTAAAGTATCTTTAACTTCCTCATTGTTTAATAATATTTTAAATGAAATATCACTATATTTTCCTAATACTTTATCCCCAGATTTAGTATCAAAATATTTACTATCTTCATCTGTTGTATTTAATGGAATATCTAATTTTCCTGAAACAATCACGTCGGCACTTTCTACAGAAGTAACTCCTTCTTTTGCAGTAAATTTTCCGCCTGTTAATTTTACTACACTATTTTCACCTTCTGCATATACAGCTGATTTACCAGAAGAGATACTTCCACCTGAAACTTCAATATTAGCACCATCTTTTGCATATATTGCACCTGTTTCAACATCTCCGCCAATTATTGAACCATCAGTTACTTTTACATTTCCACCAACAGAATTAATAACATTTCCAAATGTTGCCATTACAGTTCCACCATTAACTGTAACTGAACATCCAGCGTTATTTTTTATTGCACATTTTTTTGAAGTAGATGATATAGTAGCGTTACCACTTACAACTAATTCAGCGCCACTATTTTCAATATTACCTATTGTGGATGTATTATTAGATATACTCATTATTTGTCCACCAGAAATATTTAATTTTCCTTCATTTCTTATTGCATAAAACTCTTTACTTACTATAACAGTTCCACTTTCAATATTTAAAGTTCCTCCATTTGTAATAACACTATATGTTGAATCAGTCTTTTGAGTAATTACTCCTTTATTATCATTAGATGTATCTTTAATAGTTAAAGTAGATCCTTCAAATACTTTTATTGCTTCACATTCTTTAGTATAATTTGTTAGTTTATGACCATTTAAATCAATAACAACATTTTCAGTCTTTAATGTTTTAGTATCTGTTCCATCAGTATTTGCCTCAATTCCAACTCTTATATCAAGTTCAGCGTCATTCTTTAATTTATATACTGTAGGATTTCCAGCAGTTTTTTCAAAATGTCCCCAAGTTGTTAGTTGCTCAAGAGTTGCTGCTTTTACACTACCTGAAAAAGTTACTGCTACAAAACATGCTAGAGCAAAAAATGTAACTATTAATACTTTTTTCTTCATATTATTTTCCCCTTTCTTTTAAATATGAATAAGATACATAAGTATGAATAACTTACAAAATCATTACATAAATATGTTATCATATAATTTATACAAAAGCAACTATTTTTTATAATTTGACATTTTTATAATATAACTTGACAACATAAACTTATAACGTTCTATATGTACATATTTTCTATATATAAATTTTTATATATCACTTTATTTTAATTTAACTTTTAAAATAAAAAAAGATAGACAATGTAATTTAAACATCATCTATCTTTTAAAATAACATTTTGTTTATAATTATTTAACTAATTTTTTAACTGTATATATTCCACCTAGTGCAACTAATGCAACAACTAATGAAATATATATAGTATAATCAGTCATACCTGTTTTTGGTGTATTATCTTTTGCTTTAGCTTCTACTACTGTTACTTTTATATCTTGAGTTTTATCTCCAAGTTGTAATGTTAAAGTAGTTTCACCTTTTTCAACACCTTTTATTTTTCCATCTTCAAAAGTTGCTATTTTAGAATCTTTTGAAGTTAGTTTAATTTGTTCTACTAGTTCATATCCCTTTAAATATGCTTTTGCTGAAATATCTGATTTTTCACCAATTACAAGTTCTAAATAATCTTTAACTTCCTCATCATTTATTTTAACTATAAATTTAATATCACTATATTTTCCATTTATTTCTTTTCCATCAGCAGTTTTAAATACAGCATATCCTTTTACATCATTTTTAATAGCTACTCTTCCTGAATTTTCAGCCACTTCAACTTTGGCTTTATCTGGATTTACAATGTAAACATCATAATTAGACTCTGGTGCAGAAATTGTACCACCAGTTACATTAACTTTAGCTTCTCCTGATACATATATTGCACCACTTGAAGATTTTTCAGCAGTTATATTACCATTAGAAACTTCTAAATCACCACCATTATTTACTACTGCATAACCATCTTCTGTAGTTTTTAAATCACCACCTGTAATGATTACTTTACCTCCATTAGTAGTAACTAGATTGTATTTGCTTTCTAATTTTCCGCCACTAATTTCAATTGTTCCAGTTACCGGACCATTTGCTTCCATTGGTATATTTCCTATTGCAGCAGCTGAAGAATCACCATTCTTTATACTAGTTTCTCCACCAATTTTTAATATTCCCATATTATCAACAAGATAATTTGTTGAGCTTGTACGACTAGCAGAAACACTTCCACCTGTCATAGTTAGATTTCCTTTGTTACTTATAACAGAATGGTCAGATTTTGTTGTAAAAGTTCCACCTGTTATATTAAGTATTGAGTCTTTTTCATTAAATATAGTAGAATGATTTGAAGATGTTGAAGTTAAACTAAATTCTCCACCTTTTATATTTAATGTTCCAAAGTTTTCAACAACACCATTATTATCTAAATTTGTTGTATATTTCCCTCCTTCTATTGTAAGAGTTCCACGGTTAGATATAACACAGTATGTTGATCCTTCCCCTAAAGATACTTCTGCATTTTTTCCAGAAGAGTCTTTTATTGTTAAACTTCCACCTTGTTCAACTTTAATTACTTCGCAACCAGCAGTATAATTAGTTAATTTTTTTCCATTTAAATCAAAAATTATATTTTCACCACTTTTTACGATTATGTCTTGACCTTTACCCTCACTACCAAGCCCAACATGCTCTTCTTTTAATTTATAATTATTTTCTCCATCTTTTGTTACAACTCCCCAACTTTCTAAATCACTAAAGAAAGCTGCTTTTACATTATTTGTAAAAGATAATGTAACAAAACATGCTAGTGAAAATAAAGTAACCATTAATATTCTTTTCTTCATATTTTTCTCCTTTCCTTTACTAATATGAATAACACATAAGTTGTTTGTACTTATATTATTGTTACATAATTATATTATCATACAAATAAAGGAAAATCAATATTTTATTCAAAAAACTACATATTTGTCCATTTAATATTGTAATAAAACAACATAATAAAAAAGATAGATAATGAAACAAAACATCATCTATCTTTTAAAATTAATATTTTATTATAATTATCTAACTAATTTTTTTACAGTAAAAATTCCACCAAGTGCAACTACAGCTGTAGCTATTGCCATATATACGCTATAATCTACTACACCAGTTTGTGGTGTTGTATCTTTTTTATCTTCTTTTTTTGGTGTATTTTGCTCTGCTGCTTTCTTCGCATCTTGAACTTTTTTTACTTCTTGATTGTATATTTCTTCATTCCATTTAACATCAGAATTATTTAAATCATATACTTCAAATTTAGCTGGATTAATAACAATTTTTATAGTTTGTGTTGTTTCATTACCATCTGCATCTTTCCAATATATCTTATATGTATATAGCAATCCATTACCAGTTGTAGTTGCTGTTTTTAATTTATCAGCATTTACTCCAAAATAATCAATAACACAATTGTCTACTATATTCCCCTTATCTTCTATTTCACCATCGTTACATTGTACACTATATTTTGACGCACCTTCTGGTGCTGTTACTTTAATTCCAAGCCATGCATAATCAGCTGGTCTATTAACATCATCTGAATCATCTGCTGGTAATAGTTTTAAAATAGCAGAGTTATATGTAATAGTAACTTCTTCTTGATCATTATTACTAATAACATATGAAGGTTCTACATCATTATGAAGAGTATTATCATTTGTACAATCTGATACAGTTCCATACATTGTCGTAGCATTAATAGTACTTGCAAAAGATAAAGCAATAAAGCAACTCATAGTAAATGCTATAAAAATTAAACCTTTTTTCATAAAATTTCCTCCTTTTCTTTAAATATGAATTAAGTTTGATTTAATTAATACTTATAACTGCGTCACATAAAAATTATATCATATAATTATTTTTTTTCAATCATTTTAATAATAAAAAATGATATTAAACAAATTATTTTAATAAAACAACATAACAAAAATATATCCTATAACTTAAACACTTATTTCATGTTTAAAATATAGGATATTTTTTATTTATTATTTAACTAATTTTTTTACTGTAAAAATCCCACCAAGTGCAACTATTGCTGTAACCATTGCTACATATACGCTGTAATCTACTACACCTGTTTTTGGTGTTGTATCTTTTTCTTCAGCTTTTTTTGCTTTACTTTGCTCTGCTGCTTTTTTAGCATCTTCAACTTTTTTTACTTCTGCTTGGTAAATATCATTATCCCATAAAGTTTCATCAGTAGTATCTAAATCATTGTGTAATTCAACTCCACTTGATTTGATAATAACTTTTATTTTTTGTGTACTAATAGTATTATCATTTTCTTCTGGTTTTGTTGAAGGATCATTCTTATACCATGTAATTTCGTAATCATACACTATAGCATTACTTTCATTTTCGATAGATGCTTTAAGTTTTGCTTCACTTATACCAAAATATTCGTCAAATGTTTTTCCATTATCCTCAAGCTTAGTTGCTTTTTCATCACCTTTAACTTGGTAATATGTTGCACTAGTTGGAGCAGTCATTCTAATACCAATCCATGCATAATTTGCTGGACGACCTATTTCAAGAGATTCTGCAACAACTTTTAATTTTGCTGCGTTATATGTAACTGTTATCTCTTCTCCATCAGCTTTAGTAACTGCAATATTAGGTTCTAATTTTTCTACACCATCTGCTAAAGAATCTTTTTGTGTATTATCTTCAACACTTGCATAATTTTCTCCAACGCCCTCTACTGCATTAACAGTATTTGTAAATGATATCGCCATGCAACAAACAAGTGCAAATGCTACACCCATAAAAAGTTTTTTCATAAAATTTCCCCCTTACTTTTTATATTTGATAACAAAACATTAATAAATAAATCGATAGTTTTATTACAGATATAAGTATATAACATTGAAAAATATTATTCAACTTATTTTAGGTAAAATAGCTATATTAACTTGTAATAATTATACATAATACTACTGATTAACAGCCTCTTTATTTTCATTTGTAGCATCCTCTTTTTTTATTTTTCTAGCAACTACAGCAAATCTTCCATCTTCTTGAGAATATTCACAAGTTGAAAGTGTCATAAGTTGATCTCCATAACTTGCAGTTGCATCTATTTTATATAAACTTGCTTTTTTTGCATTTTGAACAAAATCATTATATTCTGCTTCATCTTTTGCATCTACAAAATAATAATATCTAAATACATTTTTTTCAGATTTATAATAAACTCTTGATAAAAATGCACTTATTATTTCATACTCGTCTTCTCCATCTAAAGTTGTATATCTTATTGTTTTATGATCATTATAAAAATCTTTGCTCTTATATTTTAATAATTCAACAAACATTTCTTTACTACCAATATTATTATGGCCATATATAAGTAAATTACTGCTTGGCTTATTAAAATCATAGTCTTTATCTAAAAACAATGCACCATCTCTAGAACTTTCTTTT
Organism: uncultured Clostridia bacterium; assembly: GCA_947584535.1. Lineage (GTDB taxonomy): Bacteria > Bacillota > Clostridia > TANB77 > CAG-465 > CAG-465. The sequence continues at coordinate 6,831 of CANPWO010000022.1, read as the reverse complement.
TTATAGTTATGTGTTAAATAATAGTCATTATCTTTAGCTTGAACTACTGGATAGTTTATATTCGTTCCATCTATTTCAAGTATTCCTACTATTTCTGGATTTATACTTTTTAATTCTTCAAGTTTTTTTACTCTCTCAGATTTTTCTTCAACAACTACTTCTTGTGGTTGTTCTACTACTTCTTCTTGCACAGGTGCTTCCTGGTTATTAGCTTTTATTTGTTTAAATATATAAACTGCAAGTGCAACAATAACAAGTAATAATACAACAACAAGTATTATTGTAAAAATCTGTTTTTTTCTATTTTTATTATTATTGTTGTTTTTCTTATCTTTTTTATCATTATTAGCTTTAATTTCATTATTATTTTGTTTATTTAATTTATTATCTTCTTTATTTATTATTTCTAATTCTTCCATAATTCTCACCTATTACAATTTATGTTTCATTATCTATTTTATTAATTTTTTTAGCTACAACTACAAATCTACCATCTTTTTGAGAATACTCACAAGTTGAAAGTGTAATAAGTTGATCTCCATAACTTGCAGTTGCATCTATTTTATACAAACTTGCTTTTTTGCAATTATTAACATATTCATTATATTCTTTTTCATTTTTAGCATCAATAAAATAGTAATATCTAAATACATTCTTATCTGACTGATTATATACTTTAGATAAAAATACGCTTATAATCTCATATTCAGCTTCTTCATCTGAAGTTGTAAAATTAAAAGTTTTATGAGTATTGTAAAAAGATTCATCTTTATACTTTAAAAGTTCTACGAACATTTCTTTACTACCTATATTGTTGTGTCCATAAATTAATATATTACTACTTGGTTTATTAAAATCGTAATCTTTATCTATAAATAATGCACCATCATTAGAACTTTCTTTTTTATAATTATGTTTCATATAATAATCATTATTTCCGCAGAAAAGCACTGGATAATTTATATTTGTATCTTTTATTTCAAGTAAAGCAAATATCTCATTATTTATTTCTTTTAATTCATTTAATTTTTCTATTCTACTTTTTTCTTTTTGTACATTTTCTTCATTACTATTTTCAAGAATCTCTCTTACTTCATTATTAGCTTTATTTGATTTATAATGTTCATAAACTTTGTATGCAATTATTGCCATACAAAGTATAAATATAGATGTGAAAATAATAATTAAAATTTTCTTTTTCTTTGCTTTATTTTTTCTTTTTTCTTCATCAAACGATGCTCTTAATCTTTCCATAACTTTAACCTTCTTATCACATTATACAATACTTTTAAAAAAATTACAATTATTATTAAAAAAATAGAGTAGGATTTGTTCCTACCCTATATAAATACTTTAATATATTATTTGTTATTTAAAGCTTTTTTAGTTATAACTGTTCCAGCTAGAGATACTACTGCAACTGCTATAGCTATATACATAACCATATCTACAGAACCAGTTTGTGGTGTTGTATCTTTTTTATCTTCTTTTTTAGTTTCTGTTGTTGTAGCTTTTTCTATTGTTTTAAATTTGGCAGTTAAAACTGTATCTGCATCAATTTTATCTATTTCTTTTACTTCAGTTCCATCTTCTTTATAGAAGCCAATAAATTCTTCGTCATCTTTACTTTCCTTTAAAGATTTTAGTAATCTAGCTTCATAACCACTAGTTAAGCTTGCTAAAGTATCACCTTTTTTTAATGTAAATTTAACACCGTCGATAGTAACTGTTACCATTTGACTTGTACTACTTCCATTATTCTCTTTTAACACAGTTCCTTCAGCATTTTCTATTTTAATTTTTACAGTTAATTTATTACTGTCATCACCTTTCCAATCAAATGTATATGTAGCAAGTACAAAATCTGAGCCTTTTTCATTTAATGTATTTTGATCAATAAAAAACCAGTAGCTACAATAATTACCATTTGTAGTATCTACTACATCATTAAACTTTTTAGTAGTTGTTGTGCCATCAGAATTAGGTCTTGTAAATGTTGCTTTTTCTTTATCATAATTTCCATTATCTGGAGCTGTAACTTTAAAGCCTATCCACCATCCATTCATTGTTCTGCCAATTTCTGGATTTGCTGGATCCCATTTTAATTTTTCAAGTTCAGTTTTAGTATAAGTTATTGTAACTACTTTATCATCATCATTTTCAATTTTATTTGAACTAGTTATATCTTCAACTTTTCCAGCATTTGTTGTATTACCTCCTGTTGTAGCACTAACTGTATTTGCAAAAGTAAAAGCTACACAACAAACAAGTGCAAATAAAGCAACCATCAAAAATTTTTTCTTCATACTTTTCTCCCCTTTTCTAAAAAAATTTTAATATTAAGATAATAAAAAACTATAATTTTATTATTACTTGTAATAAGTTTACCATATATTTATTTTTTATACAAGCTTTTTAGAAAAATATTCTTTATTATTCTGATTAATAGGTTATAATAAGTATCCATAACTAAAAAAATTAGAGCAGAATTTATCTACCCTAATTTTTCAATTATTAATTTCTTCTTAAATACTTTTTATGTACTAATGTAAATACTAATAACATTGCAATAATTAATACTAAGAATTTTATCATTGTACTAGTTTTAGTACCAGTTTGTGGTGTTGTTTTATTATTTGGATCTACCTTCGTAAATTTAGTAACTAATATCATATATTCATTAATTGGATCAGTTTCTTTTACTTCTACTCCATTGTATTTTCTAAAAAATCCTACAAATTGTTCATCTGATGCTCCTTGTTTTAAAGACTCAAGCATTGTTTTATATAGTCCTTCTAAGCTAGCTAATGTTTTACCTTTTTCAATATCAAACTCATAGTCATCTATTATAACATTAACTATTTTACTCTCACCATCAGCATTTTCTTTTAGTCTTGCACCAGCTGCATTTGCTACTTTTACATATAAAGTTAAATCATTTGTATTATCACCATCCCAATCAAACGTAGTAACAGAAAGAGTAAAATCTGTGCCAAGTTTATTTAGTACATTGTTGTCTATAAATACCCAAAAATTACAATAATAGTTTCCATCTAATACATCTTTAAATTTTTTGGTTACATTGCTTCCACTAAATGTCATTTTTGTATTATACACTGCATTATCAATATTTCTATCGTTAACTGTATCTGGAGCTGTAACTTTATAGCCTATCCACCATCCATTTGTATCTCTACCTATACCAGTATTTGCAGTACTCCACTTAAGTTTTTCAAGTTCAGCTTTAGTATAAGTTATTGTAACTACATTTTCGCCACTCTTATCAATTTTATTTGAAGCAGTTATATCTGTAACTTTTCCAGCACTTGCTGTTTGAACTTCTTCGACGGCACTTACAGTGTTTACAAAACTAAAAACTACAAAGCTAATTAATGCAAATACAATAACCCCCAATAACTTTTTCTTCATACTATTCTCTCCTTTTCTAATATATAGTATAAAAATTAATATGATATTAATTACTATAGCTTATTGCTATATTATTAAATTAATATGCAAAGAATAGTATAAATATTCGACACTTTTTTACAATTCTTTTATATATAAAAAATGAAGTAATACATATTATTGCATACTTCATTTATTTTGTTATTCAACAATTTTATTAATTAATTCTTCATCATTTACCCAACTTGGAGTTATATTTTTACTTCCAAATTTAAATTTAACTATACCTTGATCATCGATTTGCCACTCACCATTCCAAAAAGATGGCTTATCAATAGATAATTTACTAAATTCTTCTTTTTTCAATATATCTGTTAATTGATTTAATAACTTAGTAAATGAATCTTCATCAGTAGTTGAATTGGTTATTATATACACTCCAACCGCACCTTGTACTAAATCATAATCTTCTAAAAATTTATTTTTGCTTTCTTCAGTTTGATATTTTGCAAGTAACTCATCTGAGTATTTTGATGTATTAAGAGTTGAAAAGTCACTTACATTTGATATATCAGCTTTTTTATTTAATACTATTAACAGGATAACTATTACGATTATAGCTATTATTAATGCTATACCTATAGCAAATTTTCTTTTATCTTTTATTTGTATTTTAGCTTTACTTTTGTTTTTTACTTCTTTTTTTGTTTTGCTATTTTTTGCTTTTTTTCTTCCCTTTACTTCTTTTTTATCCATAATATTTTCCTTCTTTTTATTTATCTTCTAATGCTTCAATTCCTGGTAAACTCTTTCCTTCCATAAATTCAAGTGATGCACCACCACCTGTTGATACATGAGACATTTTATCTTCAAGTCCAAATTTTTCAACAGCTGCTGCACTATCTCCTCCACCAATTATAGTTACTGCATTTGAATTTGCCATTGCAGTAGCAATCTCTTTTGTACCTGTAGCAAATTTATTTACTTCAAATACTCCAACCGGTCCATTCCATACTATAGTATTTGCTACTTCAATTTCTTGTTTAAATAACTCTATAGTTTTTGGACCAATATCAAGTCCCATATATCCTTCTGGTACTTCATTAACATTAGTTACCATTGTTTCTGCTTCTTCTGTCATTTCCTTAGCTACAACATTATCTACTGGAAGTAATATTCTTACTTCTTTTTCTAAACCTTTATTTAATATATCTGCAGCAACTTGTAACTTATCATCTTCACACAAAGAGTTTCCTATTCTACCACCTTGTGCTTTAACAAAAGTATAAGTCATAGCTCCACCAATAATCAAAGTATCAACTTTATCAAGTAAATTATTTAATACATCTATCTTACTTGAAACTTTTGAGCCACCAACTATAGCAAGAAGTGGTCTTTTTGGATTATTTATTCCACCATCTAAGGCATCAATTTCTTTTTTTATTAAGAAACCACAAACAGATGGCAAGAAATGTGTTACTCCTTCAGTTGAAGCATGAGCTCTATGTGCAGAGCCAAATGCATCATTTACAAATATATCTGCAAAAGAAGCTAATTTCTTAGCAAATTCTAAATCGTTTTTTTCTTCTTCTTCATACATTCTTGTATTTTCTAAAAGTAGTACTTCTCCACATTTTAATTCATCTACCATATCTTTTGTCTCATTTGAAACTATTTCTTTTGCAAAAGCTACATTTTTTCTTAGAAGCTCAGATAATCTTTTTGCTACTTTTTCTAAACTTTTATTTTGTCCTGTTTTTCCTATATGTGAACAAAGTATTACTTTTGCATTATTATCTATAAGGTAATTTATTGTTTTAAGTGATTCAACTATTCTTTTATCACTTGATATTTCACCAGTAACTTTATCAAATGGTACATTAAAATCACATCTTACTAATACCCTTTTTCCATTTACATCAATGTCTTCAACACTTTTTTTATTTAACATATTTGACCTCCAAAAAAATATATTAATTTATAGGCCGACTACTAAACTAGTCAGCCTATATTATTATTGCCATAATATATATAAATTATAATTGATTTAAAATAGATTAAATAACAATTAAAAATATTGATTATCTTTCATATACTACTACACCTGTATCCTTAATTTCTTTTTCTACTTTACTACCGAAACACTATTTCTTTTTTCTCTATTAAATCAATATCTTTTTTAAATGAATCTATTAATGTTTGTAATATGCCAAAAAATTCAAATCCCACTACTTTTCCATTTGAATCAATAAGTAAATCAATATCACTATTTTCATTTGCCTCTCCCTTTGCATATGAGCCAAATAGAATTGCTTTATCTACTTTAGTATTAATTAAGGATTTTTTTAAAATTTTTTTTATATCATCAATTGTATATATTTTTTTTGTCATATCACAATCACCTCTCTTTATTTATTATTTGTTATCTACCTCGTACATATGCTCAATTAAGTCTACTACTTTATTAGAGTATCCCCATTCATTATCATACCAAGAAACAAGTTTTACAAAATTATCATTTAAAGCAATACCTGCTTTAACATCAAATATTGAAGTATGTGGATTATGTATAAAATCAGATGAAACTAAATCTTCATCAGTCCATGACATTATTCCTTTTAATTCTCCATCACATGCCTTTTTAACTGCCTCAACTATTTCATCATAAGTAGCACTCTTTTTTAATCTACAAGTTAAATCTACTACTGAAACATCAAGAGTTGGCACTCTAAATGACATACCAGTAAGTTTTCCATTAAGTTCAGGAATTACTTTACCAACAGCTTTTGCTGCACCAGTTGATGATGGGATTATATTACCAGCAGCTGCTCTACCACCTCTCCAGTCTTTATTTGATGGACCATCTACTGTTTTTTGTGTTGCAGTAGTTGAGTGAACTGTTGTCATTAGTCCTTCTTCAATTCCAAAATTATCATTTATTACTTTTGCAAGTGGTGCTAAACAGTTTGTAGTACATGATGCATTTGATACTACATTCATATCAGTTGTGTATTCATTTTGATTTACTCCCATAACAAACATTTTAGCATCTTTTGAAGGTGCTGATATAACTACTTTTTTTGCTCCTCCAGTAAAGTGAGCTGATGCTTTTTCAGTTGTAGTAAATACACCTGATGATTCTACTACATACTCTGCTCCTGCATCTTTCCATGGTATTTCGTTTGGATCTTTAAAGTTATATACTTTTATTTCTTTTCCGTTTATAACTAAATTACTTCCTACAACTTGTATATCTGCATCATATTTTCCATGTATAGTATCATATGTTAGCATATATTTCATGTATTCTAAATCAATAAATGGATCATTTATTGCAACTACATCCACATTATCCCTTTCTAGTGATGCTCTCATCACAAGTCTACCTATTCTTCCAAAGCCATTTATTCCTACTTTTATCAT
>CANPWO010000021.1 GCA_947584535.1 uncultured Clostridia bacterium | reverse complement strand
TATTCACTTATAAAATATTCTATTTCTTCTCTTGTTAATTCTTCTTTATCTCTCTTTTTTTGAATTATATCATACATTCTCATAATACTAACACCTCGTTATATTTTATATAATACAATATATTAAATTATTTTGCAAGATATTTTAAAAAGAAAAAAATACCTAGAATCTCTTAGACTCTAGGCTATTTTGAATGACTCAAGGCTTCGAAAGTTTCTTGAGCACCACTCAATATTATTTTATTTAAATCTAACTATTTTTATACATCATACCCCATTATTCTTAATATATCATTTATATCAACAACTATAAGTCTTTTTTTTAATTTATTTATTTCTATATTTAATAATTTTTTAAATTCCTTATATTTTTCTTTATCAAGTAAGACTTTAATAGAATTAATAATCATATATAAATTGCATAAATTTTCTTTTCTCTTATACCCTTTTTCAATATTTTTAAAACTAATATCATATTTATTTCTATAGCTAAATAATCTATCAGAATGTGCAGAAATATTTCTTACCATAGTTAGATTTATTAAAATTTGCCTTAATAATTTATCAGATAACTTAAAATATCTACTTACCTTTTGTCTATCACTTTGTTTAAGTAAACTATAATATTTACTAACAGTTCCCAATGTTAATATTTTAGTTAAAACAAATGGTGGTATAAAATTATATATATCTTTATAATGTTTTATAGCAGGATGTTTTGTATAATTATCACCAATCTCTTTTTTTAATTTTTCAATAAAATCAATTATGATACTTTTATCAACAGTATCATCAAAATTCTCTACTTTAAGATATTCTTTGATGCCATATTTTTCACATAAAGTATTTGCTATAAGAGATTTTATTATAACTTCTATTTCTAGAATATATTTTAAAAAAATGAATTTTATATTCTTATCAAATTCATATAAAGCAAATATTTCCTCAAAAGATGTGTTTTGTTTATAATTATTATTATTATCTTTAAATACAAATTTATATCCATTTATAATAGAATAATAAGAATATTTTTCTATATTTTTTAAAGCTTTTTCCTTATCATTTATAACTACATTTTTAGACACCAAATAATCTATAAGTTCTTTATTGCTTTTATATTCTTTCATTATACCTCCAAATGATATAAAAAAATGACTCAAGGCTTCGAAAGTTTCTTGAGCACCACTCAATATATTTATATCACATTTTTTAAAAAAAATCAATAACTTAAGATAAAAATTCTAATATTTCTAATATTTCTAATATTTCTAATATTTATAATACTTACAATTACAAAAAGCATCAATAAGAGAGAATATCAAAAATAATTTCTCTACTTTAGGATGCTTTTTATTTTTAATTGTACTTAATCTAATTGCTTTAAATCATCATTCAAAAAACGACTTTAATTTATCATATGGTACATAGTCAATACATATATACTTCTTATTCGGTCCATATTTTCTATAGTCATAGTCAATTTCGACCTTCGTTTCCTCCTTGTAAAAACATACATATGCAAGAGTTGTAATATGCTCAAGCATAAGTACGATCTCAGGTGGAATATCGCCTTTGCAATCTGCTATTTTTCTTAAAAAGTCCTTTGTATAGACGTAAAACCGTCTATCTTCAACATAGTCATCATTTAACTTTCCATTTTTTTTCTTTAATAAAATTACCACAAAAGAATCTTTAAAACTTTTTGATTCCTCTTTTCTTATTGAATAATCAATTTCATCTAACATAGTAATTCCTCCTTTAAAGTTATAATAATTATTATTTTTTTGTTATTTATTATAGAAGGAAAATGTTAACTAATATCCCTTCTAAATCTAGAAAAGGATTTTTTTCCTTTTGCAAAGTAATTTTAACATGCCACAACTAAAAAGTCAACATTTTTATGTCAAATTATAAAAAAATGTTTTTACTAAAAATTCTTTATCTGGAACATTACTAAAATCTTTAATTAATTCTTTTTTATCATATTTTATACATTTAAATTCACATTCTATATTTTTATTATCATCTATCTTCAATATGCAAAAATCTATTGTCCCATTTTTAGAGCATCCTAAGCTACCTGGATTTATGAAAGTCTTGTTTTTATGTTCAATATATAATTTTTCATGAGTATGTCCAAATAATACTATATCTGTATTAAACTCTTCATAATCTTTAACAAAAGATTCGATATTATCTGTATATATTAAAGGCATGCCCTTAATATCATTTTTAGTTGAATGTATCATAAGAATTTTAACATTATTTTTCAATATAATTCTAGTTTCAGGTAATTTTTTTATTTTTTCCAAATTTTCTTTTATTTGCTCTTTTGTCCATAATCTATGTGCAATTTCACTATCTGCTTTAGTTTCATAATTTTCAAATAAACTTGTTTCATTATTTCCTAATATATTAACGAATCTAGTATCATTAAGTATTTTAGTTGACACTTCATAAGGATTTGGTCCAATTTGTACAAAATCTCCTAAATTAAGTACACATTTTATATCTTCCATTTCTATATACTTTAAAAAATAATAAAGTGCATATTTATTTGCATGGATATCCGAAACTACTGCCATTTTTTCATTCATATATATCACCTTTATATTATATATAAATATTTTATTATCCTATATATAATTTGTCAATATTTAATATAATTATTATATTTTTAATAATTATAATTTATCATTTAGCATTTTTTTAGCATAATATATATTAGCGCGGGGTGATTATTATGTGTGGTTTTTGTGGTTATGTAAATACTACAAAAAGTATTGACGAAAATAAAATTATAAAAGATATGGCTAGCACCATAAAAAAAAGAGGGCCAAATGCACTTAATGTATTTGTTGATAAAAAAACAGCTCTTGGTCACACTAGGCTTAGCATTATAGATGTAAAGTATGGTATGCAACCAATGACTAAAGAAAATAACGGAAATAATTATACCATTGTATATAACGGTGAATTATATAATACAAACGAAATTAGAGATAATTTGATAAGTAAAGGATATAATTTTACTACTAAATGTGATACAGAAGTCGTACTTACTTCATACTTTGAATATGGAACAGATGCTGTAAAATATTTAAATGGTATATTTGCTTTTGCGATATATAATGATAAGGATGAAAGCATATTTCTAGCTCGTGATAGACTTGGAATAAAGCCACTTTTCTACTCTTTTAATACTGATTTAGATGCAGAACTTAAATTTATATTTGCTTCTGAGATAAAAGCTATACTTAAACATCCTGATATTACTGCAATACTTGATAGACAAGGTTTAATGGAATTAATCGGACTTGGACCTGCTCATAGTCCTGGTAATACATATTTTAAGAATATAAAAGAAATTAAACCAGGTTACTTTGCTATTTACAAAAATAATAAACTAGAACTTACAAAATACTGGGATTTAGAAACTAAAATTAGCTATGAAAGTGAAAAACAAGTTATTGATAATATTCATGACTTAGTAGTTGATGCAACAAAAAGGCAACTTGTATCTGATGTAGGTATTTGTTCAATGCTTTCTGGTGGACTTGATTCAAGTGTTTTAACAAAGGTGGCAAAAGATAATATAAATGACTTAACAACATTCTCTATTGATTATGTAGGCAATGATAAAGATTTTAAATCAAATGATTATCAGTTAACAAAAGATAGCGACTATGTTAAAATTATGCAAAAATTTCTTGATACTAATCATAAAACAATATTAATTGATAATACTCAATTATTTGAGCTACTTAATACTTCATTAATTGCAAGAGATATGCCTGGTATGGCTGATATTGATAGTTCTATGTATGCGTTTTGTAATAAAATAAGCAAAGCTGGTTTTAAAGTATGCTTATCTGGCGAATGTTCAGATGAAATTTTTGGTGGTTATCCTTGGTTTTACAAAGAGCATTTAAGTATGCATGATGGTTTCCCTTGGGCATTATCTGAAAATTTAAGGGATAACTTGGTAAAAAAAGATTTACTAAAAGAAAATGAACTTAGAGAATATGTGGAGTCAAAAAGAAAAGAAACTTTAAAAAATGTTACTTTTATTGATAAAGATGATGATTTTGAAAATAGATTTAGAAGTATAAATTATTTAACAATAAAATGGTTTATGATGTGTCTTGTTGAAAGAACAGATAGAATGTCAATGGCAAATTCTTTAGAAGTTAGAGTTCCATTTGCTGACCACAGGATATTTGAATATGTGTATAACATACCTGCAAGACTTAAACTTGGAGTTTCTAAAAATTCTAATGTAACAGAAAAATATTTACTTAGAAAAGCTTTTGAAAAAGAACTTCCAAATGATGTTGTTTATAGAAAAAAATCACCTTATCCAAAGACATATGATCCAAAGTATTTAAGGTTAGTTGAAGTTAAAATGCAAAGCATTTTAGATAATAAAGATTCAAAAATTTTAAATATAATAAATAAAGATTATGTGCAAAATATGTTAGATACTCATGGTGAAGCTTTAACTGAAAATCTTTTTGGCCAATTAATGACATATCCTCAAACATTAGCTTATCTTATTCAAATTGAAAATTGGTTAAATTTATATAACATTGAAATAGATATATAATTTACTTTAAAAAGGTAGTATCTTTAATGATATTATCTTTTTTATTTTTTTAAATTAAATAAAAAATATTATATTTATATTAAAATTACACAGACTAATTATAGTATTTTTTTAAAGGAGTTAATATCATGAAAAATCAGTCAAATGGCGAAAAGATAGTAGTTACAATTGTTTTAATTATTATTTTTTTAGTTATTGCATATGTTATATATACAGTATTTTCTTCTAATACGGGCTTTTTAGAAAATAATACATCAAATAATAATACAACAAATGAAAATAACGAAAATAACATAAACAAAGATGAAAATACAGATACAAATAACGATATATCAACACAAGATGTTCAAGATAATATGAATGTTAATGAAGATATTATAAATAATATTGCTAAGCCACAAGTAGAAACTGAGATTGCAACTTATACTTCTACTCTATATGATAGGGATAGTAATAGAGTTGATAACATCGGGCTTGCTATATCTAAATTAAATGGTAAGATTGTAAAAAAAGATGAAGAATTTTCTTTTAATAATACAATTGGGCCAATGGATGAATCAAATGGCTTTAAAAAAGCTGTAGGTTTTGATACAAATGGAAATAAGATAAAAATGTCAGGTGGTGGTCTTTGCCAAATAAGTAGCACAATGTATAATGCAGTACTTATTGCAAATTTAGAAGTAACTGAACGACATCCTCATAGTAGAAGAGTTTACTATGTACCAAAAGATAAAGATGCTACAATTTTCTATGGCTCACTTGATTTCAAGTTTAAAAATACATCTGGAAGTGATATACGAATTGATGCTTCTAATACAAATACTGATGTTACTATAAAACTTATAAAACTTGAACAATAAATATAGCAAAAATCGTTGATTTTACAAATGTAAATTCAACGATTTTTCTTTTTTTAAGCATTTTCTGTTAATACTGGTATTATTTGCTTTTTACGAGATACAACTCCTTTAAGTAATGCAGTATTATCTACTAATTTTACATTATATGACTTTTCTACTAAATCAGTTGCTCCAAAAGCAATAACTTGTGAGTCAGAATTTATTATATCAGTAATTGCAAAGAAAAATAAATCAAGTTTTTTCTCGTTCATTTTATTCTTTATTGCTTCTTCTATTTTTTCTTTTCTTGTCATCATATCAGGAATGCTTGCTGTATTTACTTGTGCAATAATTGTTTTTAAATTTCCAATATCTATTTCTTTTGCATCTAATGTTAACAGTTCTTCCTCTGTTAAGTCAGATAAATCAGTTCCTGCTTTTAACATTTCAAGACCATATTCTTCAATATTTAGTCCAGCTATTTTGTTAAGTTCTTCTGCTACTTCTTTATCTTCTTTTGTGCAAGTTGGTGACTTAAATAACAAAGTGTCTGAAATAATAGCAGATAGCATAAGTGTAGCTATATTTTTATCTATTTCAAAATTATTTTCTTTGTACATTTTGTAAAGTACTGTTGCAGTACATCCGAACTGGTTCAGCTCTATAATATAATGGTTCATTAGTTGAAATACCACATATTCTATGATGATCTATTACTTTAAGTATTTTTGCATTTTCTCTATTATCTACACTTTGCTTTTCTTCATTGTGATCTACAAGTATTATTTCTTGTCCATCTTCTACTCTTTCAAGTATTTCTGGTTCTTGAATATTTAGATAATTAAATACATACTCTGTTTCTTTATTTATTTTACCTAAAGTACATGCTTTTGCATTATTTCCTAATTTTTTTTCAAATTCTGCCATAACTATTGCAGATGTTACACTATCTGTATCAGGACTTTTATGTCCAAAAACTAAAATTTCATTCATTTCAAAAATCTCCTTTACCATAATTTACTTTCTTGTTTTGCTACTAATCTTTGTATATTTGCTCTATGCTTAAACATTACAATTAATGCACTTATTAATATTGGAAATATATATTTTGGCATCATTATTATTGTCATTATAACATACAATGCTAAGCCACTTAATGTACCAAGTGAAGCTATCCTTGTAATTAACAGTACAATAAATCCAACAATTATACATACAAGAGCAATTTTTTTATCAAGAATAACTGCTGTTGTAATACCAACTATTACACCTTTTCCACCTCTAAAGCCATAATATGCTGGAAAACAGTGCCCTATAACTGAGGCAACTATAAATATAGATTTTAAAGTTACATCTGTATCTTGGTTAAATACTTTCCCTACTCCAGTAACTATTATGAAACTTAAAAATACTTTTGCAATATCAAGTATTATTACTAAAGTGCCCAGTGGTTTGCCAAGTACTCTCATTGCATTTGCTGTTCCTGCATTACCACTACCAAGCTTTCGAATATCTTCACCAGTTTTTCTTTTGCATAGTATTATTGCAGGGTTTATACTACATATTAAATAAGTTATTAAAAATATAGAAATTGTATAAAGATTCATGATAAATCCCCCTATTTCTCTTTTCTTTCCCTAGTTATCATATGTATTGGTGTACCTTTAAAATTAAATTTTTTTCTTAAATGATTTTCTAAATATCTAAGATATGAAAAATGCATTAATTCTTTAGAGTTTACAAATACCACAAATGTAGGTGGTGATACACTTACTTGTGTCATATAATATACCTTTAACCTTTTTCCTTTATCTGAGGGTGGTTGTGTTATAGCTACTGCCTCTGCTAATGTATCATTTAACATTCCAGTTGGTACTCTTAATTTATTATTTTTATTTACTTCATTTATTAGTTCATAAAGTTTATTTACTCTTTGCCCACTTTTTGCTGATATAAAAAGTATTGGAGCATAAGTAAGATAGGCTAATTTTTCATATACTCTTTTTTTGTAACTGTCTAATGTATAATTATCTTTTTCTACCAAATCCCATTTATTTATTACTATAATTACTCCTTTTCCTGCTTCATGTGCAAGACCTGCAATTTTCTCATCTTGTTCTGTTACTCCTTCTTTTGCATCAATTAATACAAGACAAACATCAGCTCTTTCTATTGCCGCTTTAGCTTTTAATACTGAATACTTTTCTAAAGTGTCATATACTTTATTCTTTCTCCTTATTCCTGCAGTATCAATAAAAATATACTCACCATATTTATTCTTAAAATGTGAATCAATTGCATCTCTTGTAGTTCCTGCTATATCTGATACAATAACTCTTTCTTCATCAAGTATTTTATTTACAAGAGATGATTTTCCTACATTTGGTTTACCTATTATTGCTACTTTAATTTTTTCATCGTCTTCTTGTATTTCTTCTATTTCTCCTAGATTATCATATATTACATCTAGCATCTCGCCTATTCCAAGTTTCTTGCCAGCTGATATAGCAAGAGGGTCTCCTAGACCTAAATTATAAAACTCATATATTTCTGGAGGTGGAGCTCCCACTCTATCACATTTATTACAAACAAGAACTACAGGCTTTTTAGTTTTTCGTAACATTTGAGCTATTTCTTCATCTGACCTAGTAACGCCTGCTTTTACATCTGTTATAAATACAATAACATCTGCTATATCCATGGCAAGTTCTGCTTGCCTTCTCATCTGTTTTAATATTATATCTTCTGATACTGGCTCTATACCACCTGTATCAATTATTTTAAATGTAGTTCTTCTCCACTGACAATCTGCATATATTCTATCTCTAGTAACACCAGGTGTATCTTTTATAATAGCTATTTTTTCCCCTGCTAGCACATTAAATAAAGTGGACTTACCTACATTTGGACGACCTACTATTGCTACTATCTTTTTTGCCATTTTCTTTCTCCTTAATAAACATAATAATATTATTTTAACATTTTTTATAGTTTTTGTCAAAACTTACTTTTTCTGTTTTTTTAAATCTTTAAGCATTTCTTTATCCTTTTTAGTTAAATTCATATTTTTATTATTATATATTCTACTTATTGCATTAAATATAAGAGTTAGAATTAAAAGCAATAAACATATAAGTGTACTTTTTTTTGTATATGCAACATAAAAGCATGAAAGAACAGTTATAACTGCAAGTATAAATGTTATATAGTTAAAAAATTTTTGAATTGTATACATATTCTGTCGAGTAGACAAGTCTCGACTGCACCTCTCTTTCTATAGTGAGAGGTTTGTCTCATTGCCCCTCACAGAACCCATCGTGCCCTATTAAGGCAATAGGCTCCTCAAATAATTCATTTATTTGCTAATCCCTTGGCTCCTTGCTAGGGATTACCATGTTGTCTTCCCACCACCTATGCATCATACGCCGAACTGATGCACCATCTAAGCTAATTATACCACTCAAAAAATAATTAATCAATATTTTATGTGTTAAAACAGTTGACATATATATTTTTAAATGTTATAATCTGATTATATTCCCTAAATGTGCAAAAAAAATTTTTTAAGCAAATAAAAGTTTTTTATATTATAATAAGCAAAATACAATAACATTAGGGAGGATTATGTTATGGCAGGAAATTTAACGCAAATTGAAATGACAAAAAAAGAGTACGAAAATCTTGAAGCTAGACTTGATATTCTTACAAGGAAAATAAACTATTCTAATGGTATTTCATACCTAGAAAATGGTTATAGGAATTGTTTAAGTCCTAGTGAGTATATAGAGGTTACTAGAGAGGCTAAAGAAATCAGGAAAAAGCTCGAGAATGCTAAGATTGTTGAAAAAGTTACTTTGGGTTCAAAAGTGTCACTTGAATCAAAAGGGGGAATTAAGACATATCAACTCGTTCTCAATCCACTTCCAAATAATGACAATTACTTACTTGCAAGTACTGAACTTGGTAAAGCACTTATTGGTACTACTATTGGTGATGTTATTTATAATAATGAAACATCATACACTGTGATAGCTATCGCAACAAAATAAACTTTGCTAACACTTTTTGCTTATTATAATAATTACATTTGAGCTAGTTAGATTAAAAAATCTAACTAGCTCTCTTTTAAAGGCCAAAATTTTTTAACATTTCTTCATATAAGAAATCTAATGCTTTTAATTTTGATGATACAATAAGTTTTATTTTAGCTTTACTACAAAAATCTTGTAATAAATATTTAGTTTCTTCATCCCTTACAAATATGCTTTTTGGTCTTCCATTTGATATAATAAAATTTGCTAAATAATTAATACATTCATCATAGTACTCAAACTCATTTTTATAATTATTGTCATTTATAAGTTTGGTATCAAATATAAAGCCACTATTATGTTCTGCTATAGATTTTACTTTAGTATACATTTGTCTATTTCCACGCACTAAATCCTTACTTATAATAGGAAGATAATTTAAAAATTCAAATTCAAGGCTATAATCTTTCTTTGGTACACTTTTAAATTGTATCTCAATTTTTGGATCTAAATCTAATTTAATAAATTTATCATAAGGCAATAATAGAGTAGTTATCATACTATTCCATTGTTTATTTTTTTCATCATAGGTTCTAAATAGTGTCTGACCTTCATCAAAATTTATATCTAATTTATTGCTATTTAATAGCTTAAATTCTTCAATAAAATGAGGTAACACTTCAATTAAAAAAGCAACTTGTTCATTATTAATAGTACATGGTACATATCCTTTTTCAAAATTTTCAAAAGATATCCACTCATCTTTAAATTTCAACCCTAAATCTTTTATTATATCTATATTACCATCTATTGTTTTATCCTTACTTAAATAGTTACATGTTATACATTCTTCATAATTTAAAATCATACATTGCGGATAATTTTTATCAATTATATCGACAAATTTATTAATATGCTCTTCTTTTATAATTGCTATTGATTTATGATATCCTGCTTTTCCCATAACACTGCAATAAACATTTTGATCATTTAATCTTACACAAAGTATGTCACTATCCCATAAAATTTTCCAAGGTTCTAACTTTTGTATTTCTTCTGCCATCTTATATAATTTTAGCCACATATCTTTATCAATTTTTTCATTTGAATTATTTTTGCTTTTATCTTCAATTACATCACTTGTGTTTTTTATCAATTCTAAATCTTTATTTTGATAATCTATTGTTTTTTTAGGCAAAATATTTGTGCAATTATTTATAATTAATAGTGGTTCAATATCTCTTACAATAAACATATCATTTTCCATATCTAATATATCTATATTTGCTTTTATATATGGTATTACTTCTTTATTAAATCTTAGAGATAAAATTCTAATAATCTCTATTATATTATCTTTAACTTTCTCTTTAGAAAGTCTTTTTAGTAAATATTGATCTATCTCATCAGAATTTAAATATCCACAAATATCAAAAAAATAGGGTTTAATTTTTTTCGGAGGAACTTTATTTAATTCTCCTAAATATAAATTAATAAAATCTTTATCACAAATCTCTGAAAAATAATAATTACACTTTTCTCGTTCATCAATCAAATCAGCATTACGTAGATAATTTTCAAGTAGCAATTTTTCATACATATATTCCTTTGTAGAACATAACAAACTATTTAGATATAACATATGATTAATTTGTAAACCATTATAGTTTTCTATGTAAGAATGATTATTATTTAAAAGCTGTGCTACATACTTTAATATAATTTGCTTACCCTCTTCTCTTTGAGCTAATGCCATCTCTTGAGCTTTAAAAATAATCTTTTCTTTAATTGTATATTCTTCTTTATTAAAATAAAACTTTGTAACATTTTTCATAAATAATCTAAATAAATCTTCTATATCTTTTGTATAAAAATATTTTAGTTTTTTATATAATAACTCATTATATACCACTTCACGTCCATTAACTTCTTTATTTTTTATTATTTCATCAAAGTTATAATCCATATCTTTTATAATATTGTAATGATATACTAAGACTGTACTGATAGCTTGCTTATAAGAATCATCTTCTATGTTTAAATATATATTAATTAAACATTCAATAATTTCCTTATTTAATTTTGAGTTAATTAAATAAGAATAATTAATTTTATTATAATTTTTCTTTAAAAATATAATTAATGCATTGCAAATAGATTTGTAATCATATAAATGCAATTTACATACATATGCATACATCGCATTACTTATTATTTCATCTTCTGATTTAATATATTTAACTATACTTTTTTTATCTAACAATATTCATCACTCCAATTACTTATCATAAATATTATAATATTATTTTTTATTTATATTTAATATAACATAAATATTCATTATTTTCAATTATTTTAACTTAAAATTTTGCAATAATATTATTTTAGTCACTCTTCAGACTAAATAATCACTTTAATTCCAGTTGATTATATTTCAAATTTTAGTTATTTTTAAAGAGTAAAGCTTAAATTTTACATAAAGCTATGATATAATCGTGTTACTTTTAATCAAATATTATAATTTAATTAAATTATTTAAGGAGGTAAACATTATGAGTTTATTTAAGAAAATAGTAGATGTTGAATGCCCTATTTATGATTTTGAGTGGGAAGTTTTATCTAGTTGGTCAAAGCTATTAACTAACTCTAATGGTAACGTATGTAAGGATTATCTTTTTACATTTATAGATGATATAATTATAGAAAAATCTAAACAGTTTAATGTTCCTTATGAACAAATGAAAAAACTTTTTAAAGAAAAAAATAGATACTTTTATGAACTAATAAAGTTAACATTTAACAAGTCTACTTATTTACCGAAATCTAGCGAACCTTTTAGAATTATACAATCTAACTTTTACGTGCCTATAAGTTTATCCTCTAAAAAAGCATCAATTAGCGTAAATATAATAAAAGATTTCAAAAAATTACCTAAAGATGAACAGGTTTTGTTAGTGCAACGTCTAACCAACATAATAAATAGTCCAAGAGCTATATAAATTTAAAAAATATCTCTACTATAATAATTATAGTAAAGATATTTTTTTATTTCATTTATTTCATTCTTTCTAATATCTCTGGGAATAATGAATATACATTACATTTTAAAAGTTCGTCTATACTCTTTTTAAGTTTTTTTGCCTCTTTAATATGATATACTGTATTTTCTGCTACACCTTTTCTTTGCATTATTTCAATTAATCTTTCTTCTAACGTCATAAATTCATTTGTACACATTAAATCACATAAATTTATTATTTTCTCATATATTGTATATTCATGTTTCATTATAAAATCTTTTCTAAATTCATACATATAACCATTTGGTCTTGGAACACCACCTGCTGTACAATTTATATCGTTATTTAAGTATGAATGAGTTAAACAAATATTTGCATATTCTTCATCTATTCCAAGCTCTTTAATATAATCATATCCACGTACAACATGTGGTTCATTTAAACCATATCTTTTGCCAATATCATGAATAAGTCCTAAAGTTCTTGCTTTATCCTCATCTAAATTTAATTTTTTAGCTATTCTACTTGCTGCTTCTCCTACGCATTTTGAGTGTTTAACCCATCTGCCAGGATTAAGTTTTTCTGATTCATTTAATAATTCTATAGCTCTTTTACTATCTATTTTCATTTCTGTCTCCTATTTTATTTACCATATCATCAAATATTTCATTTACTACATGACTTTTAAAACTTGTAACAAAATTTATACTATGATTAAAATCTGATTCTTCATATTTTAAATCATCTGTTATTAATGGACATTTTACTTTAGTTGTTTCAAAATTATACGGATTTACTAAATATGAAGCTGCTACCATATCAAATATAGGTCTCCTTTTTGTTAATCCATGTAAGCCATCATTTTTAAATCTATCATATAGGTATTTCCCTAATCCTTTTGATACATCAAAATAATATTCAAGTTCATATATACTTGTTATAAAGCCATCAGATAAGTTTTTGACAGGTACAATAGTTAAGTCTACTTTACTATAAAATACTATCCTATTTGCTTCTATATCTTGATAAAAATTATATTCTCTATTATCTTCACAAATCAAACTATTTCCACCAAGCCATATTACTTTTATTTTTCCTACTATGTCAGGACATTTCTTTATAGCAAGTGCTATATTTGTAATTGCACCTATTGCAAGTATATATGTTAGTTCATTTCTATTTGCAATTTCAATAATTTTTTCTACTGCAGGTGATGTCTCATTATAACCATTTGAAATATAACCTTTTGAACCTTTATATATTTTCTCATCATATTCTTCATCACATAATTTAAAAATATCTTTTGCTACATTATAATTTAGCTCTTGGCTTTCTTCTACTTTGGTAATAGAATGCGAATATGGTGCTAAAGTTACTGCATCTAAAATAACTCTATCATTTGAATTTAATAAATAACTTAATGCAAATTGGTCATCTGCCTCGTTATTTATATCAGTATCAAGTATTACATGAACTTTTGGCAGTCTTTCTTTTTCCATCTTGCATACTACATTATATATATCTTTGAAATCTTTTACAGTTTTTAGATTTTCTCTATTATTAACATTATACTTTGTTTCCATTAAATAACAATTTATACCTGAATTTTGTAGATAATGACAATTTTTCTGAGAATCGTCAAACATTACATCTATATTATATTCTTTACACTCAGGACTCTTATCAGTTGATTTAGATAATACTAATTTAGTATATTTAATATCCTTTTCTTTTAGATAATTTACAGTAGTTTCATATGGATTTTTATAATGTGGATAAACCCTATTTGATATTAAATATAAATTATGTCCTTCTCCGAAGTAGCTTGTCCATATAATATTTTACATCTTTCTTAAGTTCTAACTCCTTTGCGAATTGTTCCATATTTTTAATAAAAAAATCTTCTATTTCTTCCTCTGTCCAGTCAAATTGATGCTTTATCCAATCGCCATTTTCATTTACTATTCCATTATTTCTTTTATTCTTATCCTCTTTTGTAAACTCTACTAACATCTTTTTATCAAAATCTGTTATAACATTATCTATGTCTAATCCTATATTCATTTTCTATTTCTCCTACTATATATGCTACATCTTTTTTATTTGTCTAATTCTTTTATAAAATCTTTTGCTTGATTTTCTAAATCTTCAAGTGTATTGTTTTCTATTACAAAATCATAATTATAATTTTCTACACTTGCATCAGAATAGTTAGATTCTATATTTTTTAACCCTACTCTTTTTACAAGTAATGTCTTTGCATTAAAAGCAGATACTGCCCTTTGTATTTCTTCTGGCTCACGAATATGTATAAACATAACTTCATCATCAGAATTTGTAAAAGTATCTACTGCCTCTTTAATACTATTAAAAGCCATATCATTATATTTTGTTGTTAAACTTTTTAAATCGCTTAAAAATTTTCTATCTTTTTCAGTCTTAGCTCCATTCCATCCAATCATAGTAGCTATTTCTTTTACTTTATCAATTGATGAAAAGTTAAATACCTTTGCATATTTTGATGCAAAACTTACAAAAGTATCTTTACCGCTTCCACCTGTGCCATTTATAATTACAATCTCTTTTTCCATATTATCCACCACTTTCATATTTTTACTAACACAATTATATACTAACAAAATAATATTGTAAAGAATAAATATAGACATTTTTTAAAAAAAGTATATGCTTTTTACATATACTTTTAAACTAACTAATTACATATACTATTTCTAACATTTTCAAGTTGTTTTATACCTTCACTTTGCTCCATTAAAATTGAATTTGCTACTTCTTCAAGTCTTGGATCTATACAATAATTAAGTAAATTATTACACATACCAAGTGCTCCTTCATGATGTGGTATCATTTCACTTACAAAGTTTAAGTTTATATTAATACATTTATCACTATTTTTCATTTTACAAAGCATATTATTTACAACATCGTTATATTTTTCTATGTAACAGTTTACATCCTCTTTTAAGTTACAACAATTTGGTGTTGTACTACATATCTCCTTCATTTGTTCAATTCCTTTTGTTTGCATGACTATTATATTATTTGCTATTTCTATTAATGGCTCATAGTTTGTATATTTTAATAAATTTTCACACATATATATTGCTGCCTGATGATGTGGTATCATGCAATTTATAAAATCAATAGTTATATTTGATGTCATTTCATAATTACACATTTTATATGCCATTTGATGTAAAATCTCGTCAAATCTATTTAAATAATTTTGAACTGATATATTGTTTAAACATTCCATTATAATATTCCTCCTTGTTATATCATATATATAACAAAGAGGAATTGTTACTAAATAATTATTGTCTTTTTGATTTATATAAATAATCTTTTAGCATATATACTTTTGGAGTTTTATCTTCTCCTTCTTTAATTTCTTCTAACATTTCTATAGAAGGCGTAAGTAATGCATCTATATCATCAGCTTTATGTACAATTATTGCTTCAACCATTTTCCTACTTGTTAAAGCACCAGTTTCTCTTGATGTATGGTGTGTTGCAATAACATGTAATATTTGCAATTTATATTCCTCTGATAACGCTTTACAACTTTATAAATATATTTCAATTATATTAACACCATAATATGCATGTCCTAGTAATATATCATACTTAAACATCCTCATATGCAACTGTTTATTTTCATTTTAGTAATAACTTTAAGCCACAAAATTAATTATAGCTTCTCTATGTTAATTTATTATAATTTACTTTTAAAATCTCATCATATCTTAATTTTAATATCTTCTTATAAAATTGCTTTCTAATATTTGATATATATGGTGTATTATCAATAATTAAATTAATCTTTTCTAAATCTATTTTTGGGAATAATTTTAGCAAAGCTTTATTACAATCTTCATTTTTTAAACTACTTATATATTCAAAATAATTTATCTTTTTATCATCTATTTTTAAGCTAGATGTTGGAAAAACAAACACTCTTGCATTCATTTCTTCATCATCATCAATAATTTCTGCAATTCTTTCATCTGTTAATTGAGGAAATAAACAGGAAGCACAATCATATATTGGTGCAATTTCTACCTTTCTTATACTTTCATTTATTAAAAACCCCCAATTACCATTATGTCTATCAAAATTACCAACCAAACTATCTACTATAAACATTTGCCAAAAAAATTCTTTTAATTCATTAACATCATATATTAGTTGATTTTCTATTGTTTCAATTACTTCATTCAATTCTGTTCCAAACCCATTTTTTGAAGTTTCAATTTGACTATTTTTTTATTCTGCAAATTGCTTCAAAACATTTCCATTTGATGTAAAATCTTTACATGCTACTACGACTTTTTCGTTACCATTTATATTATATGTCCCCAATATAGTATCCTGAGCATTTAGCCCTAAAATCTTAAAAATATTACATACTATATATTCAGATATACAACTATTAGAATATACATGCTCTTATACACCTTCATTTATATTTGGAAATTTCAACATGTAATCTTCATTATTATATTTTATACATATTTTTCCTCCATTTTTTCCTCCATAATATTTATAATTATTAATTTCGCAATTTGTAAAATCTACCATTTCACTCCTCCATTCTAACGTATTTCTTAAATAAATAATCGCATTGTTCTTCTGTTATATCACCATCTATAAAAGCACTATTTATAGAACCTTGCAATTCATTAATTAAACAATCTAAATAAGAAACATTATTTTTCATTCCTTCTTTTAATTTCTTTAAATCTTCTTCTAAATAAATTGGTAAACATTTTTCTAAATATTTATCTTTCATTGTATCTTCAATTATTACATCTCCATCACTAAATGTTTTATATTTTATTCCGTATTTGTTAAGTTCTATTATTACCTTATCAATTTTTTTTCTTTCTTTTTGATTTATAATGAGGTACAAAGACATAATTAATCAAATTTATTCCATCATATATTATAGGTCCATTATTATAAGGATTAATAGGTTCATATATTAAATCTAAATATCTTAATGTTGGTGATAATACACAACTTCCTGCTCTATATCCTATATATAGGTATTCTTCTTTTTTTGATATTTCTTTTATATATTTATCAAATCCACTTAATTTCATAGCTTGTCTTAATACAAAAACATTGCCACTCATTACATAAAAGCATCTATATTCAATTATGTCTTTTTTTAAAGCTTCTTCTTTATTAAAATATTCTCTTAAATCTAATATTTTTATTTCAAATCCCATATTAGTAAGACATGTAGTTTTTTCTTCTATTATTTTCTCTCTAGTCTTCTCGCCAACATAGTCTTTTCCATTTGGTATAACTAAAATTTTATTTCCATTATTTTTTTTCCATTCTTCTAATATATATTTATTTTTTTCTAATCCTTCTGATGACAAATATAATTTCATAACAACCCCCAGTTATATCTTCTCATCTAACTTAAATTTATTTAACATCTCTTTTGTTGCAAAACCATGAGGTCCGACTACTTTTTCTATAAATACTATACCATCTAAATGTTCGCATTCATGTTGTATATTTCTTGCAGTAAAGCCTTTTACATTTTTTACTTAATATTGGATCTCCTACTTCTCTTAGTTTTAATACTTTCCCCATTATAATCTTCTCCTTTTAAAATAATATTAAATGTCCGTTTTCCTTAAGCCATTTATTTATATCATCATAATTTGGTATATACTTTTTAACTAAATTATAAAATTCTTTATTATGGTTTTTATACACTATATGACAGAGTTCATGAACTATTATCGCATCAATTTTTTCTTGTGATAGCATTACAAGACGTAAACTAAAATGTAACTCTTTTTTTAGTGGATAACAACTTCCATATCTTGTTGTTGCATCTCTAACTTTAAATGAGTTATATTCTATATTTGTTATATTACTTAAAATAGGTAGTCTTTCTTGCAAAATATAACATGTATTATTTTTAAATATATTTTTTACCAACTTGTCTATATTTATTTTTATTTCTTTATTCCCTAAATCACATGGAGCTATAATAACAAATTGCTTGTTTTCTTCATCTATATTAACACTACATTTATTTGTTCTTTCTTCTTTTCTAATAATACTATAAAATTCTCCCCTATATAATATTTTTTCGCCTGTTTCCCACTTTTTAGTTCTTTCATTTGATATAGCTTTTGATTTTATATACATATCATAAATCTTAGCCTTATTTTCATTTATAACATCTAATGCTTTTTTATTTGATACATATTTTGGCTTACTAACATTTAATATATTATTTTTAAAATATATATTTATATTTCTACTTCTTTTATAACTTCTAATATTAATAGGTATATTAATTTTATTTATTTCTATATAATAATTTTTATCCATCATTTAGTTCATCACACTTCTCTATATAGTCTTATTATTTACATTAATGGCGCTATAAGTCTTAGCAATGCTTGCCAAATAGATTTGAAGAATTTCGCTGATGCTTCCTTTTTAGATATCTCTTGACTTTTAGCAATTGTATCAAGTACATCATTTTTTATATCTTTTATTGCATCTACATTTTCAAGATAACAGCCACATTCAAAATGTAAATAAAGACTTCTGTAGTCCATATTTATAGTTCCAACAGTTGCTACATTATCATCTGATATAAAGACTTTGCTATGTATAAAGCCAGGTGTATATCTATATATTTTAACTCCACCTTTAACTAATGGCTCTACATATGATTCAGTTAAAGTGTATACTAATTTTTTATCAGGTATACCTGGAATCACTATTCTAACATCTACACCCCTTTTAACAGCAAGGTTTAGTGCATTTATCATATCAGTATCAATAATTAGATATGGTGTAAAAATATATACATACTTATTTGCTTGATTAATTATATTTAAGTATATATCTTCTCCTGTAATTTCTTCATCAAGTGGTGTTTCACCATAAGGTGCAACATAACCATTTAATGTAGTTTTATCTTGATAATCATACTTAAATTTAGTAAAATCGTCATCCTCTTTTCTAAATGCATTCCACATAGTTAAAAACATAACGCTATAATTCCATACTGCATCTCCACATATTCTTATTCCATTATCTTTCCAATGTCCATATTTACTTCCTATATTTATATACTCATCTGAAATATTAATTCCACCTGAAAATGCTACTTTACCATCTATTACTAAAATTTTTCTATGGTCACGATTATTCATAATAATACCTGACAAAGGACTTAACTTATTAAATACTACACACTTGATACCTTTCTTTTCAAGCTCATTTGGATAAGATTTCTTTAATGTAGGTAAACACCCTAAATCATCATACATAACTCTAACATCTACACCTTTAGAAGCTTTTTCTTCTAGTATTTTTAATATTTCACCCCACATTTTTCCATGTGCAACTATAAAATATTCAAAAAATATATACTTTTCTGCTTTCCTTAACTCCTCTAGCATAACTTCAAAAGCTTCTTCACCAATTTTATAATAAGTTACATCATTATTTTTAGTAACAGGATACCCTGCAAATTCACTTATATATCTTAATCTACTATTATTTTCATATTCTTTTTTTATTCTTAAATCTTGTACTAAATACTTTTTATTTTCTTTGTCACTTTTGTTTATGTTTTTTAAGATTTTACTTCTATTTAAGTTTTTGCTAAGTATAATAATTAACAAAACACCAAGTAGTGGAAATAATATAAGTACAATAATTAAGGGCAATGTATATGAATAATTTTTGCTATTCTTTACTAAATCAAGTGTTAATAAAATCCCTAGAATTCCAAAAAATACATGAATGACTAAAACTTTATCTATAAAAAATAAATATATAGCAAGTGAAAATGCAATTTGTAACAAAAATCCTAGTGCAACAATAACTCCCCTTTTTACCGCCATCAACATAAATAATTCCTCCTTTAAAAAATCGCTCTTTATTTTCACTCGTATTATACTATAATTAAGCATAAATAGCAACTAAAAGTTTATATGGAAAAAGGACATCTAATACTAATAAATGTCCTTTTATACTAAATATTTTAATTTAACATTGGATTAAAATTTTTTAACATTACTCCACCTAACGCTCCATCTATTTCTCCACTTGAATACTGAAATGTATACATTTCTGAGTCTTTATCATAATATACATTTTTTATAGCCCCTGAATTTTCATATAAATCTAGCAATTTTCCCATAGATTTTACTTGTTCATCAATATTCATTGCTTTAAATTCTTCTGAATTTCTAAGTGCTTCAACTCCATCATCAATATCACTTACATATTTATCATACATACTTTTTTCAAATTCATTATTACTTAAACTAAGTCTATTATTAAATATAATAAAGCCTACTCCACAACAAATAATTACTATAATAATTATAACTAAAACTATTTTTTTCATAACAACCTCTTTTTATATAACTATATAACTAATCTATTAAAATTTTTTTGACATATCTAGTGTTCTAATATGATACCCATTTTTTTCGTAAAAATTAATTGCATCTTGGTTATATCCAAACACTTCTAGCAATATATCTTCACAGCCATCATTAATTAAACTTTTCTCCATAGCATTTAATAATATTTTTCCATATCCTTTTCTTCTACAATTTTTTGATATAATTAATTCTGTTATTCTACCTCTTTTTGGAGCTTTAAAGTCATACTCACAAGATTTTTCGTTATTTATTATCCCTACTACCAAACCAACTATTTTTGATTCTTCTTTATATAGTAGCATTTTTCCATTATATTTTTTTACTTCTTCTATAGTCTTTCTAAAATATTTTTCTCTATAATCTTTTGTTAATATATTATATTTTTCTCTATCTATACTTACAATATATTCTTGTAATTCTACTAATAAATCTTTAATTTCTTCATCATATTTGTTATTATAGCTAACTATCATTTTTTATAATTTTCTCCTATGCAAATTATATCTACCATTTTCCCCACTTGGAGAAAATGGTCATCAACTAAATTATTACTTTTTTATAATTTTTTATATTCTTCATCCGTTACAGGCTCTAACCATTCATTTGATGCACCATGAAAATGTTTTACATTTGCTGGCGTTACAACTATATCTCCAACTTTTAGTTTCTGTGCCTCTTTTCCCCATATTTGATAGGAGGCTGGTATTTTATCAAATCTATTTTTTATTTTCTATAAACTTCTTTTTATTTTCCTTCTCTAACTCTTTAAGGCTTTTCTTAGGTGTCGATAACTCTTCTGGCATTGTTCCGCCTAATTCTTTTATTGTTTTCCTTATTTTGTTTCCAACTTCATAATGCGTTTTATTAGCATCTTTTTCTGTTTTAATTTTTTCTCTTTTTAACTTTTGCTCTGTTTGAGAAATTCTAAATAAATTAGCAATTAATTCTTCACTCCCCATATTATCTAAAATATCCTCTCGATACCTTAGTCCCTTTCTTTTAGCAATATCATCTGCTGTTTCTCCATTATATAAACCTTTATATCCCCAATTATGAAATTTATCAAATTTTTTTACACCTGCTTTTTTAGCTGTTTGATTTAGTGAATAATTTCCTTTTCGTGTTAAATTTCTTTGATATAATCTTTTTTCATCTTCTGTTAATTCACTATACTCTTTTTCAGTAATTTCTTGTTTTCTAGTTTGTACTGCAAAATATGTTTGTGCTAATGCAACAATTTTTAGTCTTGGATTAGCATTTTGAGCTATAAGATAGCAAGCATATCGCGTTAATTTATAATCCTTTTTTTCTCTTTTTGCGCCAGAACCTATTTCTACCATTTTGTTGTTAATAACGAAATGGTCAATATCAGCTATTTCAGAGTTTTGACAAGCTATCTTTGCTTTTTCAATTACTGCATCAAAATATCTCCAGTCTTTATAGCTTAAAACTTTCATTAACTCTCTTGCATACCAAAATTCAATACCATTTTCATCAATGTGTTTGATACTCTCAAATGTTTCAGTAGTTTCTTCAATTTTTGTTATTTCTTTTTTCATATTTAATTTCCTCCTATATTTTTTAAATTAACTAAATTTTACTACTAAAACATATGTTTGTAAATACCTTTTGTATTATTTTATAATTTATTGTATTCTTCGTCACTAACAGATTCTAACCATTCGTTTGAAGTTTCTTCTCCTGGTACTTCTACTGCTATATGACTAAACCATGAATCTTTTTTTGCTCCATGCCAATGTTTTACATTTGCAGGAATTGTTATAATCATTCCAGGTTTTAGACTTACTGCCTCTTTTCCCCATTCTTGATACCATCCTTCACCTTCTACACAAATTAAAATTTGACCTCCACCTTTTGTTGCGTGATGAATATGCCAGTTATTTCTACATTTTGGTTCAAAGGTTACATTTGCTAAAAATACTGCACTCTGATTAGGATTTGTTAATGGTTTTAAATATGATTTACCAGTAAAATATTTTTCATATTCAATATTTGGTTTTCCCATTCCAAATATTCCACCATGTATTTCTTTTACTTCTTCATCATCATTATATACTTCACCTAATATATTAAATGCACTCCATGCTTTTGGCCAACCAGTATAAAATGCAAGTTGTGTAATAATTTCAATAGTTTCTTCTTTAGTAATACCATGTTTTTTTCCAAGTTCTAAATGAGATTTTAATTGCGTAAATAGTCCTTGTGCCATTAAAGCGGATATTGTAATCATACTTCTATCCCTTAAAGATAATTTATCCTCTCTACTCCATATCTCACCAAATAGTACATCATCATTAAGTTGTGCAAATTTTGGTGCTAATTTACCTAGTATATCTCTACCTGCTGTTTGTTTCATAATAATTCCTCCTTTTTTTATGCTCCAAACTTACTTATCCATTTTTTTATTTCCTCATATGAGCTTTCTAGCCCAATTTCACTTCCATTAATTGCTAAACCTTTTAAAACTTTAGAATTAGGAAGTTTACTTTCTATATCTGTTTGACTACTTCCAAGTCCACTTCCAGCATGAGTGCAAAATGGAATAATATTTTTTCCACTAAAATCATACTGTTCTAAAAATGTATATACTGCCATAGGCATTGTTCCCCACCATATAGGGTAACCTATAAATATAGTATCATAATTGCCAATATTTTCCACTTTATTTTTTAACTCTGGTCTAGCATTATTTTGTTTTTCTTGCTTAGCTACCTCAGTAGTTTGTGTATAATCATCAGGGTATGTATTAACTGTTTCTATCCTAAATATATCTCCTCCAACATTTTCATGGATTATATTTGCAAACTTTTCAGTATTACCAGAACGTGAAAAATATGCTATAAGTATTTTTCTATCTTTAATCGATATATTTTCACTTTCATTTTTAGTTTCAGCTTCCTTATTACTTTCTTCTGTTGTTACATCATCTTTTTTTGTTTCTTTTTCATTCTTATCTTTGTAAATATTTGCAAGTATTAATGCACCTACTACAAATGCAATTATTACAATTAAAAAAACTATTCTATATATTGTATTTTTCATTTAAACCACCTCTAATTCCAAAAATCATCTTTTATTATCCTACAATATTTATTAACAAATTCTTCACCTGTAAATTGTTCATATACTCTAAATATTTCATCATATAATACATCTTCTCTTATTTTTATATTAGTTGTTTTTAAAACATATGGTGTATATATTACTTTATATAGTTCTAAATCATATCTTAATTTTATAAAGCCAAGTTTTTTATAGAAATTTGCTCTTTTACTTCTTAATTCATTTTCCTTATTACTATCTCCAAGTCCCTCTTTTTCTATTTCAATAAATATTGCATTATAATTCTTAAACTGGTCTTTTAATAACTTTATTACATTTGTTCCATAACCTTTATTTTGATACTCATCTAAAATAGCAAAATAATCAAGCCATATATACTTACTATTTGGCAAAACTTCAAGAATTGCAAATCCTACAAATGTATTATCATTAATAATTTTCATTATATTTGTATAACCTTTTTTATATGTTCTATTTATATTTATAAGTGGTCTTCTTTCACGTTTTGGAAACATCTCTTTATATTTGGGATATATAGTTTTCTTAAACTCTTTCATATCAACACTTTCTATTTTTAACATATTTGCTCCTTTTTTATTACTAAATTATTATATATATATTTTACTTCTTTTTATCCTTTTTTTCAATCTTATTTAGTTACATTTACTAGTTTTTTGTTATCTTATTTATATATTTAAGTTTTATACTTATTAAATTACTTAAAGTATCATTATATAGTGTTTTTTCATATTATATTATTAACAATATTATACAAGGAGGTAAAAAATGAGTACATCAAAATGTAATTTTACAAATAATATACCATGCTGTGACAGTAATTTTAACTGTTGTAATAATTCATGTTGTATCCCTACTTCAAACATAGTATTTCAAGGCCCACGAGGAGTAACAGGCCCTATGGGTCCTGTAGGACCACAAGGCATTCCAGGTATTCCTGGTCCAATGGGTGCAACAGGACCACAAGGAATACAAGGTATACAAGGAGTTAGAGGACCAATTGGCCCTACTGGTTCTCAAGGAATTCAAGGTGTAACTGGGCCTATGGGGCCTCAGGGTGTTCAAGGCATGCAGGGCCCGGAACTTAAACACTTTTAAATAACAAAAATTAAGCTAACCATTGTAAATGGTTATTTTTTTTGTCAAATTTTTCCA
>CANPWO010000020.1 GCA_947584535.1 uncultured Clostridia bacterium | reverse complement strand
CTTGCATCTTCTTTTCCAACATTCTCAAGATTAATTATTACTGATTTTTTATTTTTTAAGTATGCACCAATTTCTTCAACATCTTCATAACATGTTGGTTGAGTTATAACCATCTTTGAAGAAGATACAGATGTATTCATAGGAATAACTTTAGTATCTATACTTCTTGCTCCATAAGGATTTTCCTTTTCTATATCACTAAATGATCTTCTGCTTCTAGATTTAGGTTTTGAATAAAATTCTTCTTCTTCCTCAACTTCTTGATCTTCAGCGTAATTTTCTTCCTCATCATATCCTTCTTCTTCTTGGTTGCCTATGCCAAACATATCCATAAACTTATTTATAATTGCTGCCATATATTTCCCTCCTATGTCATTTTATAACTTAATTATCTAATAAAATTTCCAATATGTCAATACTTTTTTTAAGAAAGTTTATATTTTTTTCAAAAATATTAATAATAAGTGAATTTTATTGCTGGAAAATATTTTAATGGATCTGTTATTTTTCCATCTATACGTACTTCCAAATGCAAATGTGGTCCTGACGAGTTTCCTGTACTTCCAACATATCCAATGACTTGTCCTTTAGTAACAGTCTGTCCTTTTGAAACTGTAAGAGAACTACAGTGACCATATAAAGAAACATATATTTTATTCCCATCTGCTGCATTCTTACCATGATTAATCATTACATGATTACCATAGCCATAATCACTATATGTTGCAAGCGATACTGTTCCGGATTCTATTGCTTTAACTGGTTTTCCATATATTCCAGCACCTGCAATATCTGCACCAGTATGTGGAGTTGGATTTCCATATTTATCAACAACAAGATCATAAACTTCTCCAAATCTAGTTGTTATAATAGTATAACCATCTACTGGCCATACATAATTTCCACCTGTAAATGTAGTTGAACCTGAGCCTCCATTTTTCTTAGCTTCAGCTACGATTCTTGCGACTTCATCTTCTACCTTTTGCATAGCTTCTCTTCTTTTAGCTTGCAAAGATTCTACATTTTTATTTAATTCACTTTTAGTATCTTCTAATTCCTTAGTTTTATTTTGCTTTGCAACTAATGTTGCATCTAATGCGTCTTTAGACTTTTGAGTATCATATTTTAGTTGGTCAAGTTGTAATTTTTGAACTTCTATATCTTTTGTAATATAATCTATATATTCTTTTTGACTTTTCATATTTCCAACTAATGATTTATCATATTCAAGAATACTTGTATATACATTTAATCTTGAAAAGAAATCAGATATACCCTTAGAAGCAAATAATACATCCCAGAAAGTTGGTATTCCATTTTCATAAATTGCTCTAAGTCTTACTGCATATGTATCTTCAGCTGCATTGTAACTTTGAGCAGAATTTTGCAGAGCTGTTTCGTTTTCACTAAGCTTTTTATTTACTTCATCCTGTTTTTCTTGAAGGCTAGCAAGTTCTCTTGAATATTTATCTTGTTGTTCATCTAATTCAACCATTTCAAGTCTATATTCTTCAATTTCTTTTTCAACACCTGTTAATTTATTTGCATTTTCCTGCAATTCTTTTTTTACTTTTTCAAGTTCAGTATTATATTGTTGCAATTTACTTGTAGCAAATATTTTTCCACTGCAAAGCAAAAAAGTAGTTGTAGATAATATTGCAAAGCTTTTAAGTATATTTTTTTTATTAAACCTTAGCATAAACATCACCTCTAAACTTTCAAGTATTTCTTAATTGATATTGCACTACCAAATATTCCTATAAATAGTCCTAAAACTACATATACGATTAGTATTTGATACCATAGTGTTGTATAAGGTAAGAAACCAAATACTCCAAGTGATGATCCTACTTGAGGGACTCTAGCATATATTAGTACATATGCAATTGATATTAATATGAATGATATTATAGCTGATACAAGTCCCATTATAGTACCTTCTACTATAAATGGTGTTCTTATAAATCTATTTGTTGCTCCAATATATCTCATTATAAATATTTCACGTTTATTTGAATAAACAGCTAGTTTTATTGTATTTGATATAATAAATATACTAACTATTAATAGTACAGCACCTATACCAAGTAAAAATATATTTGCTATTTTAGATATAGATATTACTGCTTGTATTCTATCTTCATTATAATTTACTTTATATATACCATCAATTTTTTCTACAGCTGTTTTTACTGTTTGGCTTTGGTTTATATTATTAAATTTTACTACAAAAGAAGCTGGAAATATATTAACTTTATCAAGGCCTTCTAAAAAATATTCTTGGTCTTTAAATGCTTGTTTTGCATCTTCAAATGCCATATCTTTATCTATATATTTTACTTCTTTTACTCCTTCTATTTGCTTTATCTCATCTTGCATATATTCTATTTCATCGTCTGTTGCTGTATCATCTATAAATGCTTGAAGTCCTTGTTCAACTCTAACAGTTTCAACATTTGCATTTACGTTTTGAAATAATACTAAAAATATTCCAAGTACTAGTAATGTCGCACATATTATTAACATTGTTGAAAATGTTTTTGAGCCGTGTTTTCTTAAATTATCATAACCTTCTTTAAATAAATACATTTTCGTTGTCAAATTTAGGACCTCCTTTTTGCTCATCTTTTACTACCTGTCCATGATCTAAATATATTACTCTTTTATTTAAATCATTTACAATATCCATAGCATGAGTAACTACAAGAACTGTTGTACCTCTTGAATTAATGTCAAGTAGCGTTTTAAAAATTCCTTTAGCAGTAGTAGGATCTAAATTTCCTGTTGGCTCATCTGCAATTATTATTGGTGGCTTTGTTGCAAGTGCTCTTGCTAATGCCACTCTTTGTTGCTCTCCACCTGAAAGTTGGTTTGGATAATATTTTTCTTTTCCTGTTAAGCCTACCATTTGAAGTACATTTTTAACTTGCGCTTGTATTTCTCTTTCTGAACATTCAATTACTCTTAAAGCAAATGATATATTCTCAAATACATCTCTATCATATAGTAGTCTAAAATCTTGGAAAACAAAACCTATCTTTCTTCTTAAAAAAGGAATGTCTTTATTTTTAAATTTTCCTATGTCTTTGCCATCTATTAAAATTTTTCCTGAAGTTGGCTCTTCTTCCTTTATCATTAATTTCAAAAAAGTCGATTTGCCTGAGCCTGAAGGTCCAACTAAAAAAGTAAAGTCACCTTTTTCTATCTTCAAATTGATATTATTTAATGCTAAAACATCATGATTATATTCTTTTTTTACATTAATAAATTCTATCATTTGTTTATATCCTTTCATTTTTTTCTTAATAATTACATAAAAATCATATCACAAAAAAAAACTTTTGTCTACATATTTTTTATATATTTTGCATTTCTTTAAGCACTTTCCTTATAATGTTTTCAACACTATCTGTACTTATATCTATTTTTTCTATTACTTGTTTTATAACTTTCTCAGAATAGCCTAAAACTTGTAATGCAGTAATTGCTTCTGTTACATTTGGATTTTCCTTAGCTACTTTCTTTTGCTTTGTACTAATATTATCTACTTCTTCTTTTAATACTATATCCTTTAATTCAAATATAATTTTTTGTGCCATTTTAGGTCCTATTCCTGGAACAGTTCTAAGCGTTGCAATATCATCTGTGGCAATTGCAACGCACATTTCTTCTTTATCTATATTAGAGATTATTCCAAGTGCAACTTTTGGTCCAACTCCACTAACTGTAATTAGTTTCTTAAAAAAGCTTAATGTTTCACTTGATAAAAAGCCAAATAACTTCATATCATCTTCTCTAACCTGTAAATATGTATAAACTTTAACTTCCTCTTTATATTCTTCAAGACTTATAAGCTGATTTTCTGGCATATATATTTCATATCCTATATTATTTACATCAATTATTATTCTATCATTTAGTATAGTATCTATCTTTCCTTTGAAAAAAGCGTACATTATATTCACCTCTTAAGGTATTTTACTATAAAAGTACAATTAATGTCAAATCATGTATTTTTTTCTACTCTTATACAATCTACTATATCTTCTAAATTTGTATATTCTCCTTTAAGTAAAGTATCTATTACCTCATCTTCCTCTTCTTGATTCATGTTCTCTATATTAATTACTATTTCCACTCTTTTATTTTTCATACTATTTTTACTAAATAATTTATATGTAGAGTAATTTTTGTAATTAAATACTTCAAAAAAAGATATAGATGTTAATATTATTCCCATTATCGCTAAAAGATATATTAAAGTTTCTATTAAATTTCCCATATTTATCACCTATTGTAGTATATTAAATCACTACTTGTCTTGTTAAATATTTATTTTAAGCATAAAAATAGAAAGTACTAAAATTTTAATACTTTCTATTTTATTTTTTAACATCTGACCACGTTATAATGAGAAAATGTATTTTCAATTTCTAAACATTCTTTTTCAAGCTTTTTAAAAAATGCTTTTCCTCTTTTGCTTAAGTGTAATTCTTTATTGCAAATAGTGAAAAATTTCATATCAATTAACCAACTTTTTAATTCGTTATACCATTCGTCTTCCCTATCATATGGTGTTAAGAATTTAAATTTCGTTGGGAAATCTAAAGAATATTTTTCAACAGAATTAAAATAGTCAATTAGCTCAAGTATGTGTATATAATCACATTCATCAATTTCATCAAATTTATATAATGCAATTTCTACATACTTAGGAGTAAAATTATACGTTTTCATGTTTATTCTCCTTCTTTTTGCCAAATTCTATTATTAATATTTTTTGTAATATCTCAATCCAATCATCTACCCGTATAACGTTATACTTTTTAAGGGTTTCATTACTAATGTCTTTATTAGGATTCCTTGTAAACAAAAACTTATATGGTATATCTGAATGTAAGTTTTCAAGTCTATCATCAATTTGATATTTAAAACCTGTAAAACAATTCTTTACGCCAGTAAGTATTACTTTATTCGGATCAAGAAATGGAAATCTTTCCATTAAAAAGTTGAATTTTCTTTCAAATAATACCCCACTTATTCTTTCTGCTCCTTTAAATACACATGAAGATGCAATATATATGTCAAATAGACTCGAAAGACCACTCAATACTCCTTCTGCATTTTCCATTAATTCGCAATTTTCATATATATTATTTTTTAAAATATACTTTGCAAATTTTGCTTTTTCTCTTTCATTTAGTATTTCTTTAATAAAATAGTATTCTGTAAAGTCTTCCTCTTTATAGCTTGTATGTTTAAACTTATTAAATGCAGCTAAAAATGCATTTTTTACAATTACATCATCTACATCTATTAGAATTCTCGTTTTTTCACTCATTATTTTTTTCCTCCTTTTAATTAGTTAATTAAAAATCACTTTTTTTTATGGAAATATTATACTACAATTTTGATGTTATGTCAATATACTGTTCTGCTTGATTTGGAAAAATCAGTTAGTAATATTTTACCAACTGATTTTATAATTCTTATTTTGTTATTGATATAATTTATTCTTTATTAAATTAATATGTAATATTTGTTTTTTTGAATTGTAAAAAATTATACCTTCGGGTTATGAGCGTTTACATAAGTAGTTTTGAATAATTTTGAAAATTGTTGTTTTATTTAGAGTATCAATGGTTGTAGCGATTTGGTATTTGTGAACGTTTGTGTTATTTTAGGACGTTTTTTGAGTAATTACACCCCAATTTATCCCCAATCATTTTGATACTGATTTTTAAAAATTAGGAGGACTTTTTATGGAATTTAATAAAAATAATGTAAAAGATATAATAGATGAATGGTTTGAGTGTAGAGAAGAAAGTATAGCTCATTTAACACCTGAAGATAAAAAGCATTTAATTAACTTTGATAAACATGCTGACAATATTATAAAAAATGTACTACCAAAGAATAAAAAATATGTTAAAAGTCAACTAGATTCACTCTTTAATAAATTTATGGACTATGTATCTTATTAGAATGAAAAGTATTATATGACTGGATTTAAAGATGCTGTGTGTTTAATTCTCTTTGGTTTAGGTGGTAATGAATAATGGCACTTGGTAAATATGGTATCTTAGCAAAAAAATATTTAAAAGAGTACAAGCCTATAAAATACAATTTACTTATTATAGATGGTACTATTATGGAATATTTATATGACTCTGAAAATTATTTAAAGAGTTATGCTAATTCAATTGAAAGAAAATTTAAAGAACAATGCATTAAACCAAAAAATTATAGTTTTTCTAAACAAGTAAAATATAATAATATGATACAAAATATAGTCAATGAATTTGTAAAGGAAGAAATTAAGTTAATATAATAAGAAGTCCAGTGAAATGCTGGGCTTCTTATCATAACTTTTTAATATGTTTATACAATCATTTTAATACAATTATTAATTGTTTTACTATAAATTTCTGATTTTTTAAATTCACTAAATAGTTTTAATAT
Organism: uncultured Clostridia bacterium; assembly: GCA_947584535.1. Taxonomy (GTDB): domain Bacteria; phylum Bacillota; class Clostridia; order TANB77; family CAG-465; genus CAG-465. The sequence continues at coordinate 20,219 of CANPWO010000020.1, read as the reverse complement.
TAAATCAATTTCATTCCCTTTTTCTGTTCCTACCATATCTGCCAACCATTCACTATAAATACCATCACTCTTTTTAAATTCGGAATTTATATATTCTAAGGATTCCCTTAAATATTTTTCCTCATCGTTAAGTACGCTTTGATATGCTTCGATATCTTTAATTTTAAAAGCTATTATGATTGGAAGAATTATACTAAAAGTAACATTATATTGTTTTTTGTTTGCAAAAAAGTCATCTGATTCTATATATTTTTTTACCATATTATACATTGTTCCATATCTATTACAGTCTCTATATGAGAAATTATACTTTTTAAACATTTCACAAGCTATATTATGTGGAAGATATGTAGAAGTTCCTAATCCAATAACTCTTTGAGAATATTCTATATTTTTACTATTATCCAATGTAATTATAAAATCATAAAACCTATTTAAATAACCATATCCATCAAAATCTTGGCCATATTGTTTTTTTATAGTATTTGAAAGTTCTCTATTATTAGCAGATACTATAATAGTTATATTTTTTATATCATAAAAATGTTTAATAGTTTCAAGTACTTTTGATGCAAATATAGGATTACAACGATCTAATTCATCAATAATTAATATCATTCTTTTTTCATTTAATATATTCTCTAACAACTTTCTAAATTGTTCCTTTTTTTCTTCGACAGTTTCAATTTGATCGGCTAATTCTTGATAAGTTTTCACTTTCTCTAAATTTATATAGCCATTTGTAAATTTATTTATAAACTTTTGGCCAAAATCAATTAATGTGTCTTTTATATTTAAAAATTCTGAAACTTGATCTTTATAATTTGGAAATTCATTCAATATGTTAAAAATAATAGATTCAAAAGCATCTATATGATTATCATTTTTCCACGCATCATAATACACACATATATTATTTTCCGAAACGTTCTTTAATACTTCTTGTATATCTTTTTTTATATAAAGTTGATTATATTCTTCTTGATTTTTTAACAAATATAAAAATTGTTTTATAAAAATAGTTTTTCCACATCCCCAGTCACCATCAATACATATTGTAATATTATTATTAATACAATCTATTAAATTTGATAATGAATATAATTTTTCTTTGTTACCTAAATAATCATTTATTAGAGTATCTTTTATATTTTCATTATTTATTTCTAATTCATAATTTTCCATATTTTTCACCTTTTCTTATATTATATATTATTTTTTTAAATAATGAATAATCATATTTGTGTATTGATCCTGTGCGTTTAAACAAGTATCTATCAAATATCCTTTTTCTTTATTACTTTGATACTTATTTAATCCTCTATAATAAAATAGTTTATCTTTATCTAAAATAATAAATGGTACTATATTATTTTTTAAACATTCTTTAAATGCAATTATCCTACCTACTCTTCCATTTCCATCTTGAAATGGATGTATTTTTTCAAATTTAGCATGAAATTCAATTATTTCTTTTATAGTAATTTCTTTTAAAGACTCATACCATTCTAATAATTTTTTCATATCTTTTTCAACATTTTTTGGTTCTGAAGTGTTTATTCCACCCACTTCATTTGATAATTTCTTATATTCCCCTACATTAAACCAATCTTTTCTGCTATCAGATGTACCCTCTTTTAATATTTTATGGAATTCTTTTATCATTTTTTCTGTTAATTTTTTATCTGCTATATCTAACATATAATCAACTAACTTAAAATGATTAGCTGTTTCTAAAATATCATCCAAATCTGTTATAGAATCTTTTTCTGTTAATAATGTATTAGTTTCGTAAATATATCTAGTTTGATCTTCTGTTAATTTACTGCCTTCAATATGATTAGTATTATATGCAAATGTGATTTGAGTATTATGATATAAATTTCCTTTTAATTTCATATCTTTTTGCTCTCTTAATATTTCTAAAACATTTATTTTAGAAATATCAAAATCATCTTCCTTTAATAACTCATCAACTGAAATATTAAATAAATTTGCTAATTTTTTTAATGATTCTATATTTGGTTCTAATAATCCAGATTCATACTTTGAAATTGTAGCTGACTTTATTCCTAATGCTTCTGCTACTTCAGACTGTGTCATTTTATTTTTTTCTCTATATATTTTTAATTTTTCTCTCAACATAAATAAAAACTCTCCTTTTTGCTCAATAATATTTTATCATATTATTTCCAAAAAAGAAAGTTTTTTGTCTGTATATTTTTATTATTTCTATTATAGAAGTATAATATTTCTTGTTATTTATATAAATACAATCTATAATAAATAGAAAATTTATAACGAATTTTTTTATTGTAATATTATTATGATTTTTGAATATAATAATATTAACATAGATAAAAGTTTGGCTGTATACCTTTTATCTATGAAAACAGTCATATACAATTCTCTAAAAATATTTTTAGAGAATTATTTCTAAGTTTTGCTTTCTCAATATCAAACTCAGATAAAATTTTTAATTTAATTTCTAGAATAGTATCTCTACTATTTTTGAATATATGTTCAAATTTTTCTTTAGTAACATTTTCAGTATTTTGCAGAATACTATTTTTTACTTTATATTTATTTATATATTTATCTGATATTCCAGATAAATACCATGCTTCTATTTCTTGAATTGAAAAATAAATATTTTTAACTTCTATATCTTTATATCGTTCTTTTATTTCCTGTATTCTTTTTTTTGAATCTTTTTCGTCTAAATCTGCTAATAATACGTACTCATTATTCATTTTTTTTAAAGTCTTTATTATACCGTTAACTTTTTCTTTTTTCTTTTCAGCATATGATATAATTTTAAAATTTTCCTTTTTTGTTATTATTTCATTTATAAGATCCTCATCATCCTTACCTTCTACAAAAATATATTTCATTTACATCTCCTTTTCTGTAAACAAACTTTCATACAATAAATCTCCTACATCTAATTCATTTTTTATAAATTCCTTTACTCTATCATTTTTATCTGGTCTTTCTATATCAGAATACATATTTTGATTTCTATAAATATATATTATATCTTTCAACTCTACTGATGCAAGTAATTGTGTATTATGAGTTGTAATTATAATCTGCTTTTTATTTCCAACATCCTTCATAAGTGTCACTAATTGATTTGCTAATTTAGGATGAATATTTTTTTCAGGTTCCTCTATAATTACTATATCATTGTTTCTTTCAAAATATAAAGCAACAATTATTGCTATTATATTAACTGTTCCATCTGATAATAAAACTGATGGTAAGTCATTCTTATTGTTTTCCTTTACTTTAAAATACATGGATTTATTAAATGATTTTTCAGTAGACATATCTTCTATAAATGGCATTAATTTTTTCAATATTAATAATAACTTTTTCTTTTCCTCAGTATTTTTTAATATTCTTTGTATAACGTTAGCTATATTTGATCCATCCTCCTCCAAAATATTTTGCTTATTTATGATTGAAGCACTTTTTAAGTTCTTAGGATTAAAATCATAAATTTTAATATTATCTCCTCCTGTTAATTGAATGTAATAAAATGCTGGTATATAATTAATCAAAAGTAAATTTTCTTTTTTTATCATATTTGATCTTAATAAAAAAAGTTCTTTATGTATTTCTAATTTATTTTTTATATCTTCTGTAATATCTCCTAAAAATTTTTCATTTATTTTACCATTTCTTTCACAACATATTTGAATAATTTCTCCTATTTTCTTATAATTTTCTAGTCTTATTTCTAAATCATATTTTTCTTTTAAATTTTTGTTTTTCTTTAATTCTAGTATTGCATAATAAATTTTCACACTATTTTCTAATATTTTATATCCTGTTCCATATTTATTAGGTTGTATCACTAATGTAACTTCATATTTCTCTAGCATTATATTTTTTTTCTTTAAAAAATACATTATATTCATTCTGTTGAAAGTTTCATTATCAAATGTATTGATAACAAATTTTATTTTTATTGGTTCTTTATTTTTAATATTAGAATTATATAAATAATTAATTCCTCCTTGTAAATCAATAGCATCATCTATTCCATCCATTAAAATATCTTTAATAAACTTTATAATATTTATTATATTAGATTTTCCAGATGCATTTTTACCAATAATAACATTAAAATTTTTTAGTTCTAATTTAATATTTTTAAAACATTTAAAATTTTTGACTTCTATCTTTTCAATTTTCAAAATTTGACCTCCTATATTTATCATTATTAATTTTTTTATTAATTGACAAGCATATATTAGTTTCAAATATAGTAATTTATAAAATCATAAAGAACTCATTTCTATGCTAATTTCTTAGCATTTTCATTTATACTTTCTATATCCTTTCTTATTTGCATAAATACATTAACCTTATCTTCAAATAAATCTCCAACTTCACCTAAAGCTCTAAAAGGATCTTCCGTTAAAGCAATCATATCAATTGTACCATTTTTTATAACATAATCAATTAGTAACTTAACAAATTGAATTTGTTTCATATTTAATTGATTTTCATTAATATATTTTGAAAAAATCTCACTTGCAGTTGCTGGATCTAATCCTATAATATTTCTTACTACTTCTACTACTCCTTTATCTCCATATGCTCCTTCAAATTCTTTATTAGTTCCTAGTTCTTCAAATAATATTCTTTCTAAACCCTCTTTTTCGGCATCATTTATTTTTTCATTATGTCTTATTTTCCAAACAATAATATTATCTAAATTACTATTAAAATACTTACTTAGTTTCTTCTTGTAGTTAGTAAAATCATTTACACTACTTAAATATGTATCTCCTTCATCAACATCCATTAACATATCTTCAAAATCTGAATATACTGGAGATCTCATATATGGATCTATATATTGAATTAAATTTCTTAATTCTTCTCTTATTTTTTCAATATCAAAGAAATTTGCTCTACTTAAATAATCAGTCTCTGCAACTTTTAAAATTAATTCTTGTTTTTCTACTACTTTTGGTACTGTTCCTATCTTTTCTAATTCTGCTACTAAGCTAGAAATATGTTCTTCTACTTTATTGGTCTTTTGATTATTCATTCTTTTTACTTGTAAACTATATAATAGATTATCAAAATTCTTTGCATCTTCATTTTCATTTGAAGCTAACAAAATAGGGGTAATATGTTCTTTTATATTTGTTGAATCTAATATAGACAAGTAATTCCAATTTTCTTTCTTTGAAAATTGATCAATATAATATAATTTTGCCTTTACCATAAAACTATCTCTATTTAGTTTTGCCATCTCCTCAATAAATTCATTTATTAAAGATTCTCTATATTGTTTAAATTCTTCTTGTGCTTGATATTTCATATGTTGTAATTCAACTATTAAATCTAGTTTGTAATTAAATATTTTTTCTGTAAGACTGATTTGAGATGTTGTTTCTTTTCCATTCTCACTTACAGAAAAAAATTCAAAGTTCTTACAGTAGTCGAAAATATAAAATTCTTGTTTATCTTGTCCTATTCCAAATAAATCTTTACAAAGTCTTGTTCCTCTTCCAATCATCTGCCAAAACTTAATTTTAGATTTTACTGGTTTGAAGAATACTAAATTTACTACTTCTGGAACATCTACCCCTGTGTCTAGCATATCAACTGATATTGCTATTTGAGGAAAATCATCTTTCTTTGAAAAATCATCTATTATATCATCGTTATATTTAACTTGATTATCAATTAATTTTGCAAATTCTCCTTTATATGATGGATATAATTCATTAAATACATCTTCTATTTTCTGTGCATGTCTATGATTTTTAGCAAATATAATTGTTTTTCCAAGCTTGTCTCCACCTTCAACTTTTATTCCTTTTTCCATTAGTAATTCTAAAAGTTTTTTAATTGTATCTCTATTAAATAACCAACTATTTATGGCAGAAGCATTTATTTCTTCTGGAGCTTCATCTTCTTCAAATAAATTTTCATATTGTTCTTTTTCTTCTTCAGATAATTCATTGTATTTAATTCCTCTATCCATAAAGTCTGTACTTGTACATATAGAATGGTATTCTACCAAATATCCATCTCTTACAGCTTGTTCGTATTCATAAGCATAAGTAGGGACATTATTTTCTATTTCAAAGAATCTATATGTATTTCTATCTACATCACTTCTAGGTGTTGCAGTGAGTCCTACAATTAATCCATCAAAATATTCAAAAATTGCTTGATATTTGTTATATATGCTTCTATGTGCTTCATCTACAATAATTAAGTCAAAATGTCCAGGAGTAAACAATTTATTTCCAGTTTTTGATTTCATATCATCAACTGCATTTATCATAGTTTGATATGTTGAGAATACTATTCTTGAATCTTCTGGATTATCCTTTGTGTTTAACAAATTACAACCAGACATATTAGGTAGCAATTTATTAAAGTTATTTTTTGCTTGTTTTACAAGTACAGTTCTATCTGCTAAAAATAATATATTTTTAGCCCAATTATGCTCTGTTAATACTTTAGCTATTGATATTGCTGTTCTTGTTTTTCCTGTACCAGTAGCCATAACAAGAAGTGCTTTCCTATGTCCTTCTTCAAATGTTTCACATACACTTTTTATAGCTTCTAATTGGTATTCTCTTCCTGCAATATTTGGATCTATATATACATGTGATAGACTTTGTTTATTTTTTCTTCTATCTACTAACAATTGTAATTCATCTTGTGTATAGAATCCACTAACTCTTCTTGGGGCATATTCTTTATCATCCCACATATATATTTCATAACCATTTGTATAATAAATAACTGGTCTCTGATGTTTTTCTGCTTCAAGACAATCTGCATACAATTTAGCTTGATTTTGTCCAACTCTTGCATCTACACTTGTTTTCTTTGCTTCCACCACTGCAAGTGGCAATCCATCTCTTCCAAATAGTACATAATCTACATATCCTATTCCTTCACTATTTGGCATTCCAGATACTTCTAACTCTGCTGTCATATTAGTATCAAAATCCCATCCAGCAAGTTTTAATTCTAAATCTATGTATCTATTTCTCGTTTCTGCTTCTGATATGTTTTCTACTTTAAAATCATAGATATTTTTCTTATTTTCTCTATTTTCTGTTATTTGCTTTCTTAATTCATTATTTTTTCTTATAGCTTCTTCTAATTTTTTGTCCTTTTTACTTAATTCTTCATATAAGTTTTCTCTTTCTTTTACTGCTAAAATATTAGAGTTTTCTTTAGGTAAAATACTTTCATCAAATTTTAATTCTTTATAGTCTTGTCCATAGCTATATGATATCCATTGCATAAAGTTAAATAGATATCTTAAAGACATTACTGCTTCTTGTCTAGTTATTTTTTTATTATTGTGAACAGCAAAATTTCCAAGTTTTACAATATATTTAATTTGTGGAAATAGTTTTGCATCTAGTATATTTCTAAATGAAATTTCATGAATTAATGCTGATATATTATCTTGGTATGGCATCTTTAAGTCCATATCATTTGCATATAACCATTTCACTGCAAGTTCTAGTGCTCTTCTACTTAGTATACTACATGTTACGGTATTTAATCCTATTCCATTTTCTGCTTCTATTGAAGCATCTGCAAAACTTCTAAATATTTGTGTTTGCTTTAAAAAATCAAAATTTGACATATTTTACTCCTTATTTTTGTTTATTATATCTATCAAATTATTAAGTTCTTTTTCTAATCCAATTACACATTTAAATTTCGAGGAATCTTTACATTGTGTCCCTATTGCTCTTAAATTAAAACTGCTAATTATTTCTTCTTGTTCTTCTCTAAATTCTATTATTTTTACCTTACTGCAATCTTTGTTATTACTTAATTTTTTTATAGTACCACTAGGCATAAATGATACAGCAATTATAGGTGAAAGAATTAATATCCATGTGTATTCATTAGAGTTTGGATTAAAAGTATACATTGAATTTGTTGGAAGAACAAATTTTACATTTGAATTATTTATTATTACATGCATATCTTCATTTTTTATTACATTATATAATGTATTTAGTTCAACCTCTTCTTTGATAAGTTCATTTTTTATAAATTTAATATTTAAATTCGTTCCAAATCTTTTGTTTATTTCTTTAGAAAACCCTTCTGTCCTTAATATTTGGTATGCTAAATATTTAAATATATATTCTATATCTTTTTCATTTAGAATAGTATTGTCGTCTATATCTTGTATCTTTCTAATTACATTACCTATTTTACTTTCCGATTCTTGGCATAAGATTTTTTCATTTTGTTTACTATAATATCCTAATTGAGTATTAAAGCTTGCTGTTGTAGAACTCTTTATTTGCATATCATTGCAATCAATATATTTTATTATCTTTCTATTTTTTTCATCAATTTTAGCAAATCTATTTAAAATACTTTTTGGTATAAATATATGTGAATTTATTTCATCTTTTCTGCTCATTTTACATCTCAACTTTTATCCAAAATATTTATTCATTAAGCTTTCTTGTAATTTTTGTGTTTCTTCTAAAGTCTTTTGTATTTCAAATTTTTGTTTATCTATTTGTTTAACAAAGTCTGCAAATTTATTTTGTAACTCTATTGGTGGTACAGAAATCTTAATTTTTGAAAAATTAGTTTTTGATAATTCTCTAAATGTTGCACCTGTTCCTAAACAATCAAAATAATTTGCATTATATTTTAGAACAAAATATAAATAAATATTGTTAATATCTTTTTTACATATACAATTTTTAAATCCCTGATTGCAACACATTTCATCCCCTATAATTGCTGTCTTACCTATTGGAGCTCTAGTAGTGAATAATACTGTACCTTTAGGCATTATCGTTAGTGATTTACTTTTTCTTCCTTCCTCTGTAATTTTTCTTTCAGTATCATTAATAATAAAAGTGTTTTTATCAATTTCTGCTGGAGTAATCCATTTTATATTTCCATTCCAGTTCTTAGAATTGTTAGTATCTGGTGTAGTACCTGTTACTATCTTGCTTATTTCATCTATTCTTTTATATTCAAAATTTTTTTGATTGTTAATCACATCTCCAAACATCTCGACAAACTGAGATTTGATTAACTCATCTAATTGTTCCATTTGTTTTTTTCTAATATTAATTATTTCTTGAACTTTATCTAATTCACTTACAATTTCCAATTGCTGTTGATAATTATACTTTGGTATCATTAATTGGTTGATATATTCTTTTGATATATGTTTAATACTAGCTCCTTTAAATCCTTTTTCCAATTTGTCCATATTATTTTGGAAATATAAAAATATTAATTTGGTATTAATTTCTTTATTAACTTTAACGACAAAATTATCAGTTGAAGTCGAAAATTTATCATTACAATAATTTATTGACGCTTTACCACCAGTGCCAAATATCAAATATTCTCCATCATATATAAACTCATCTATAAATTTATTTTGCACATTACTACTTGTAAAAAATTTGTACTTTCCTCTTTCTTTTCCATCTCCTGCTTTAAACTTTGATTTAGGTAAATATTCAAATATTTCTCCTAATTTTACTTTTTCCATTATAACATTTCCTCCAACTCTCTTAATTTTCGTTGAAGTTCATCTTCCATTTCAATTATATTTTTTAAAATAACTTCTGATTTCTCATATTCTTTTTTCTCTACAACTATTTCTTTATATTTATTAATTGATAAATCATAATCATTTTCTACAATTTCTTCTTTTGTTACAAAGAAAGATTTTTCTGTTCTAGCTCTATTTTGTTCTTCTTCAGAATTTCTATTGTTAAATCTTTTTATAATATCTGGTATGTCATTTTCTTTTACTGGTTGTCTTTGATCATCTAAACTAAAACCATCCGCTGTCATATCATAAAACCATACTTTATCTGTTCCTCCATCACCTGTTTTTGTAAATATCATAATAGCAGTAGAAACTCCCGCATAAGGCTTAAATACTCCACTTGGCATTGAAATTACTGCCTCTAATTTATGTTTTTCTATTATTTCTCTTCTAATAGCTTTATGAGCATTTGAACTACCAAATAATACTCCATCTGGTACTATTGATGCAGCTCGTCCGCCAGTTCTTAATATTCTTAAGAATAATGCTAAAAATAATAATTCTGTTTTTTTAGTTTTCGTAATGCTTAATAAATCTTTAGAAGTCCTTTCACTATCAATAGAACCTTTAAAGGGTGGATTTGCAAGCACTAGTGTATACTTTCTACTATCTTCATTATCTTCTGATAAAGAGTCTTTGTATGATATATTTGGATTTTCAATACCATGCTGCATCAAATTCATTGCTCCAATTCTAAGCATTGTCCTATCCATATCAAATCCATAAAACATTGTATTATTGAAATGTTCTTTTAAATTTTCTGATAAAAACAAATCATTTCTATTATTTCTTAAATATTCTCCTGCCTCAACTAAAAAGCCTGCACTTCCAGCAGCTGGATCAACAATTATATCTTCTGGAGTAGGTTTCATTAATTCTACCATCATTCTAATAATATGTCTTGGTGTTCTAAATTGACCATTTGTTCCTGCAGTTGATAACTTTGAAAGCAGATACTCATATACATCTCCTTTTGTGTCTCTGTCTTTCATTTTTAATTTATCTATGGCAGTTACAACCCTTTGTAACATAATAGGAGTTGGTATAATAAATATTGCATCTTCCATATATTTTGCGTATCCAGAATCTTTATTATTACTTAATGTTTTTATAAATGGAAATACATCTTCACTAACTATTTTATACATTTTTTCAGCTGAATAATTTTTAAATATGCTCCATCTATAGTCCTGATGCTTTTCATTAAAAATTCTCTTTGTTTTTATTCCTAACATATTATCATTTTTTTCATGTGCTATATCTATATCATCTAATCCTTTTATAAATAAAAGGTATGTAATCTGTTCTATGACCGTTAATGGATTGGTTACTCCACCTTCCCAAAAGTTTGTCCATATTCTATCTATTATACTTTTTGTTTCTTGTTCCATATCTTCCTCCAGTAATTATATTATTACGTTATGTATTTTATCATAAAACGACTTTTTTCTCAACCTATGCTTCAAAATATTTACAATTTATTCTTTTCAAAAAATTGGTCATAAGGATACCCCCTATTAATATAAATCTTTTTCAACTCCATTTTATATTTTTCTAGTAGTCCTAATACTTTTTTAAAGCACATTTTTTCCTGATTATTTATTTATTTTTATATAATTTTATTACCTTTTTTAAGTTTTATATCATTCATATTTTTTACCCTTTTATAACCATTGAACTACATCATTGTCTAATTCGTGTTTTCTTTGTTTCCAGTCTGGCATTTGAATAGTTAAAAAATTATAAAAATCTGTATTATGATAAGGATACATTAAATGTGTTAACTCATGTAAAATAACATATTGAATGCATCTTCTATTAGCTTTTAATAAATATTCATTTAATGTAATTTTATTTTTGGATTGTATACAGCTTCCCCATTGAGTCTTCATTTTTCTAATACAAACTTCTGGCTTTTTAATGTTATATTTTTTATAAATTTTTTGATACAACTTATTAATTTCTTCATTAAATATTAACTCAGCCTGTTCTCTCCACCATTTATTAAAAAATTTATTTGCATATTCTTGATCTTTAATATCCTTTAAATATATATTTATATTTTTTTCTTCTACAACAATTTCATTTTTTGATGATTTATTTTTATATATTCTCATATCTTTTCCTAGGAATTGAGTAGATGTACCTGTTTTTATATCTAATAAATTATTAGTTCCTTCTGCTAATCTATATTTTGTTATTTGTTTATCTATCCAGTCACTTTTTTTATTTAAGAATTTTTCAATCCAATCTTGTTCTGTATTTTTAGGAACTGATAAATTAACTTTGAAATTGTTATATACTTTTAAATGTATATTCTTTATATTTTTTTCAATTATATTAACATTAATTTTTCCATTTTGTTGGCTTAAATTAATTTCAAAGTTTTTTATCATATTAATTCCTCCCAAGTTTATTGTTAATATCTTACTATTGCAATCTTCATTATTTCGTCAATTATTAAATCAATAATATAAATATTTTTATTAGTTACTTCAATTTCCAGCTCCTCAAATATTTCAAATAAATAATCATCTAATATTCTATGTATTGCTTTATGTACCATTTCATTATTTTTCCAATCTCTTTTTGTATTCTCTGCTATAGCCTTTTTTATATTTATAGAATAATCTGCTATTTTTTCTTCAATTTCTTCTGAAATAATGGTAACATTTTCATTTTTTAATATAGTAATTATTGCACCATAAAAAGCCTTACTATCACTATCATTGGCTATCTTAGATGGATAATCTCTAGAAACTCTGCAGTTTCTAAAATCATCAGCCATTATTTCCATATTTTCATAATATTTATCCGCATCTCTATTTTGCTCATAATCTGCAAGAGTCTTTTTTATCTTAGTTGAAAATTCTTCATATAAAATTGGATCATCATATCTAATTTGCTTTAATTCTGATTCTATTCTATTTTTAATTGAATCAGCTCTCGCTTCATCTGAATCCATCAAACTTAATAATCTATTCATTTCTTTTTCATCTCCAATAGAAACTGGAGAAATAATTTGAGTAACTTCTGAAGCATTCACAAAAGTATCAATTAGATTCTTTATTCCTTCTTCATATTGAGAATAGTCTATTTTATCATCATATCTAACTATAACTGCATTTTTTAATTTTTTAAAAAACAAATAATCTTGTCGATATTTTTCTATTTTATTAATACCTACTTCAGTAAAAATCTGTCTATTTGTTAAAGCTAAATTTAATGTATTAGCAAATTCTTTTAATTTCGTATAAAAATCTTTTCTTACCATTTCATCTTTTAATACAAGTTGCCATTCATTCGATGTTGCAGTACTCGGTATATTTTTAAATAATTTCCATAACTTTTTATTTGATTCTTCTAACTTATTCTTTTCATCTATTGGTCCAAAAATTGCATCTTCTATGTCTTCACTATCATATTCATTAAATTTTGATTCTGCATCATTATACATATCTACGGCTTTATTCAGTTTAGAAAAAACTCCCCAATAATCAACTATAAGGCCAAAATCCTTATTTTTATACACACGATTCACACGAGCAATAGCTTGAAGTAAATTATGTTCTTGCATTGGCTTATCTATATATAATACTCCTGCTATTGGTGCATCAAATCCAGTCAAAAGTTTATCTTTTACAATAAGGATATTTATTTCTCCTTCTGGATTTTTAAAATTATCACAAACACTTTCATCATATTTTTCATCATTATCTCCAAATAAAGGTTTTACCATTTTCTCATGATATTCTTTAATTTTTTTTATCGCTGATGGTGTGTTTTGGTCATTTTCACCTTCTTCTTTATCTCCAAAAGTTATTACAACTCTTGGATTCGCTGCTTTCATGTTTTTTAGCACTTCAAACATTTCAACCGCAGCTCCTCTAGAAGAACAAACTATCATAGCTTTTAAGCCTTTTGGTATACAATAGTTTATAAAATGATCATATATATCAAAGGCTAATAAATTTATTCTGCTACTAGCTATTGCTAATTTAGAAAACTTACTATATCTCTCTTTCAATTCCTTCTTCATATCATCTGTTAAATCTTCAGTTAAGCTTTCAAAATATGCATCAATTGTATCTGAAGGATCGTTCTGTTTAACCTTCCTTCCTTCATATACTAAAGGAACAGTAATTTTATCTTCAATTGAACGTTTCATTGTATAATTATGTATTGGACTTCCAAATTTTTTATATGTATTTTTTTTCTTAGAAGATATTAAAGGTGTTCCTGTAAATGCAATAAGTGTTGCATTTGGTAAAACTTCTCTCATATAATTATACATTGAACTATATTGTGATCTATGTGCTTCATCAATAAGAACATAAAATTTTTCACTGTCAGCCTCTAAATAGTGATTTTTACATACTGTTTCAAATTTATTAATCAAAGTAGTAATTACTATATTGCTTTTATCCTTTAATAAAACCTTTAATCCCTTACCTGTTCCTGCTCTAACTGGTTCCATTTGAGAATTAGCAAAATTATCTCTAATTTGCTTATCAAGATTAATTCTATCAGTAACAATAATGAATCTTGGTATCTCTTTTGCTTTCTTTAATTGTATCATTTTTACCAACATTACCATTGTTAACGATTTACCACTTCCTTGTGTATGCCAAATTACTCCTCCTTTAAGATCACTTTGATTATTTTCAATTATTCTATTCATAGCATTTTTCACCGCAAAAAACTGCTGATGTCTTGCTATCTTTTTTATATTACTATCATAAATAATAAAATATTTTATTATTTCTAACAATCTATTTTTTTCTAGTAAAGACACTGAAATTCTGTCTTGCTCTAATACTTGTCCATCTGGCGAACATTTCATACATATATCTTTTTGCCAATCCAAATACTTTTCGTCTTCTCTCCATTCAACAAAATAATCAGCTGTTGTTCCCGTTGTTCCATACACTACTTTATTTGGATTTACTGCTAATACTAACTGACTATACTTAAATAACTGAGGTATATAATCTGGCATCATATTCCTTACATTTTGTAAAATTCCTTCTTTTATATCTATACTAGATTTTTTACATTCAATTACTACTAATGGAATTCCATTAACCATTATCACTATATCTGGCCTACAATATTGTCCATTAGATCTTTCCACGCTAAACTCTTCTGTCACTTGCCAAATATTTTCAGCTGGATGTTCAAAATCTATATATTGTAAGTCAAAAGATTGCCTTACTGGCATATCTTTATCTATTGTGATATCTTCCTCTAAACTTATACCTAATGTCAATAAATTATAAACTTCTTTACTTGCTAAACTTAAACCTTGTAGCAAAGATGAATCCAAAGCTTTAACAGCTTTTGAAATTGATTCTCCAGAGAAATTAAACTCATATCCATTATATTTATATGTTTGCTTGTTTAAAAATCTTATTAATTCATCTTCAAAAATTACATTTGATAATCTTCCTCTTTTATTTTCTGCCTCACTTCTTGAAACATAAGTATATCCCAAATTTTCTAGAAATTTTATCAATCTATCTTGACATTCTGGTCTTTCATTAAAAATTAAATGATTTGGCATTTTTTATCCTCCTATCTTTAAAATACCTTTTATACCCTTATTATTCCATTTAACAATAATCTAATTAATACTTTTTGTTGTTCTTTTAATAATTCTAATTTATGTTCCTCTGTTAAAATTATTTGGTTATTTTTATCTATTAGTTCACTTATTTCTTTTTGTTCTTTAATTGATGCTGGATAATATATTTTGAAATTTCTTAGATCCTTCATTGATAAATTATCTTGTGCAGCACCTTGTGCAAGTAATTGCATATAGCCAATGAATCTGTTTGTTTGAAATGTATAATATATAAATTTTTTATCAAATTGAGGTTTAACTTTTATTTTAGCTACTCTTTGATTCAATAAACAATCTTCTTGATCAACAATACAAGTTCTACCAACATTACCAGTTAATGACATTAAAATATCTCCACTTTTTAATTTTTGATATTCTTGAATATCGTTTGGTATAGATTCTATTTTAGAAATATTCTCATCAATTTCAAATCTATTATCTTTTACATTTGCTATCGTAATTATCTTATATTTACCATTTTTTTTATATTTCTCGCTTTTAAATGCATATCCACTTAATATATCTACAATATTTTCTAATTTATCTTGTTTCCAATTTTCTTTTTTACTATATAATCTCTTTATTAAATATTTTTGTTTTTCTTTTATATTTTTTATTTTAATTTCTTGATTTATAATAATTTCATTTTGTTTTTCTAAAATAGTGCTTATTTTTTCTGATTCTTCTTTATTCTTTGGATATACAATTGTCAATTTACTTAAATCTTTTTCATATATATGTACTACAGAATGTCCTTGTCCTAATTGAGCCTTTTCTTTTATACCAAAATCACTATTTTGTTGAAATGCAACAAATGTTGGATCTACTTTATGTGTTAAATATAAAATTATATCTCCTCCAGCATAAATTTTTTCTTTTCCCTTGTAGCAAACACACTTCCCAATTTCTTCTGCCGTTTCACCAGAACCAGTAAATAATAATGTTTCATTTTTTATCTCTGTACTGTTCTCTGCTATCGACTTATCTACAAAATTACATGCTTTATAAAAATAGTATTTATATTTTGTATATATGTCTCCATACCCTACACAAGGAACTCCTTCTTTTTTCATTTCATATCTAGGAATGCCCTTTCCTTTAAAAAATGTACCAATATTTCCCAATATATTTTCTTGCCATTCTTGTGGTATTATTCCAAATTTAGATTTTTTATATCCATTAGGAATTTTTCCTTGTTTAATTATATTAATTCTTTCTCTTATATCATGTCTCATATACCTAACTCCTTTAAATAATCAGCTAGTTCTTTTTCTAATCTTGATATTTTATTATTTGTTTCATATATATCTAGATTTATATCTTCAATATCTCTCAATTTTTCTTCTTCAAAAGTATCAATATATCTTGGAATATTTAAATTGAAATCATTTTCTTTTATTTCTTCTATTGTAGCTAAATGACTATATTTAGGTTCTTCAACATCTTCATTATTTAAATACATTTTATATTTTTGAACAATTTTATCAATATTAGTAGGTAAAATTTTATTTTTTGATTTCTCTTTTTGGTACTCTTTAGATGCATCAATAAATAAAATATTTGAATTTCTTTTTCCCTTTCTAAATACTATTATACAAGCAGGAATAGATGTTCCATAGAATATATTTTCTGGTAATCCAATTACTGCATCTATTAAATTCTTTTGAATTACTTCTGTTCTTATTTTTCCCTCTGATGATCCTCTAAATAATACACCATGAGGAGCTACTGCAGCAACTCTTCCATTACCGCTCATACTAGCAATCATATGTAATAGAAAAGCCCAATCTCCTTTACTTGATGGTGGAATTCCATAATCAAATCTATGAAATTTATCTAAAGAAGGCTCCATTTTAAACTCAACTTTTTTTCTATTTTTTTCATTTCCTTTAAATACTTCTCCTCCCGGATTAAAACCTGCTGCCCATTTATCTTTGCTAAATGGCATATTTGCAACAATACATTCAAATTTCATTAAATTTCCATCACTATCTAAATGTTGTGGATTAGCTAATGTATCACCCCATGCTATCTTTGCATCTTTAATATCATGTATAAACATATTCATTCTTGCCATAGAAATTGCTGAACTACTAACTTCTTGTCCATAAATTTGAACATTATTAAATCCGCCCTTTCTTGCTGCTCTAATTAAAAGAGATCCTGAGCCGCATGTAGGATCATAAACTCTGTCTCCTGCTTGTGGATTAACTATTTGGGCCATTATTTCGGAAACCTCCTGTGGAGTAAAGAAAGATCCTGCTTTTTTTCCTGCCATTGTAGCAAACTCTCCTATCATATATTCATAAGCATCACCAATTACATCTGAAGGTACTTGTTCTCCATTTGTTTCTATCATGCTTGGTCTTAAATCTAAATTTTGAAAATCCTCTATTAAATTTCTAAGCATTGGATTTTTTTGTTCTTTTTTTCCGAGATTTGCCTCACTATTAAAATCTATTCCTCTAAATATTCCTGCTAATATTGGATTCGAACTTTCTATACCTGTTAATGCTTCACTAATTTTTGTTCCTATGTCATTAGCATATTTATTCTCATTTAAATATTCAAAAGTATGTTCTTCTTTTAAGCAAAATGGTAAGTTTTCTATCTGTCTTTCTAACCTTATACCAGAATATTCTTTTTTTAATTCATCAACACTTTCTCTATATGTATCACTCAAATATTTAACAAATAACATTGATAAAACATAATCTTTATAATTAGCGGCATCTATACTATCCCTAAATGTGTTCGCACCTGCCCATAGTGCATTTTTGATATCCTCTATATTAGTCATTTTTATTTCCTCCTATTTCATTTATAAAATTTTCAACTATTACAATACTCTTCTGCTTTTCTAATTCTATTTTTTGTAATTCAAGTTTTCTTTTTTTTATAGTTTTCAACCAATATTCACCTAATAATTCTTGCTGTTTTTCACTACATATTTCAATATTAAATTCTTCTATTTCTTTTCTACCTATAGATGGAATAATTGCCCCAACAGAACTTTTTTTAACAAATTTCTCAATATTAATATTTAATATAGCTGCTAAATATTTTGCATTAATTTCTTTAGCTCTAATTATAATAAGGTTATTACCTGCATAAATATCTTCAGAAATATCTTCTATAAAATTAATATAAGTAGGATTAATTCTTTTTAATAAAATATCATTCTTTTTTATTATTACTGATTGATCTTTTTTAAATTTATAGTCTTTATTAATATAAGATATTTGATTATTTTCTAATAAATTAGCTGGTGTTAACAATTTTTTTTCTTCATTTCCTTTTTCGAGTATGCAAAAAATAATTTCAGCAACATTTTTTAATTTTTTTAACATATTTACCTCCTAAAAACAAAAGTAGCAGTTAGGATACTACTTTATTTTTAATACTCAGGAAGCTCTCCTAGATTATCTTCTTCTACTTTATTTGCATCAGTTCTTAGATATTTGTTATTTACAACTCTGATGTCTTCTCCAGTTGTCCAATAACCATATCTTAAATATTTAGTTTTTGTAGAATTTGGATTTTGATTAATAAAATCAATCATTTCTGCTTTCGTACACTCATTTGATGCCCACTCATTTTTATCGTTTGTCCATTTCATTTTTGATATTACTTTACATCCATGTTCATCAATTTTATAATTCACTTTATCTACATAAACCATACTTTTCACTCCTCTTTTTAATAAACTTGCATATTATATCAACTTGACATTTCTATAAAAAAAATGTATACTATCATTAGAAAAGAAAATAGCATTAAGTTGCACAAGCATAGCATATACCTAACTTATATGTTGTGCTTTTTTTCTATGCAAATTTATTCTAACATATTTTTTAAAGCTTGTCAAGTTTTTTAACTGTTTTTTATTTACAGTTTTATTTTTTGTTATTTTTTTATGATTATTACACTTATTTTTACTATTTTATCGTTCACAACTTCTCGGATATTTTATTTTTTGCTTTTAGTTTTTCCTGTTCATTTTCATTTAATTCTTTTAGGTTTTCTTTTATATTAGGAGCATTTTTTAGTAATTCATTACATATTCTAATTTCTTTTCTCATCTCTAGGATTAACTTATGTTGCATATTAATATAAAAGATTGTATTTTTCAATTGAAATAGACACTATAAAATCAACACAAATATATAACTATATACAACGTTTTATATACTCATGTTACAATATATTATTTCTTTTTTAACCAATATTATATAAAAAAACTGTTAACAAAATATTTTATACTTTGTTAACAGTTTAAGAGCCCATAACTAGTAAGTTATGAGCTCTCTTTTGATTATACTTAATAATCCTAACCTCTATTTCCTCTTGCAGAAAAAAGTGCAATCTTATCATCTTTTTCAATCAAATACACTTCACCTCTATCTGAAATACGCTTACGAATTGTACACTTATCTCCTTCTGTTTTAAAAAGAATCTTTCCTTTTTCCGTCATACATATAATGTTATCATCTAACTTAAAAATATTAGCTTTAGTATTTTCATCATAATCTATACCTCTGCACATAAATTCAAGTTTTTCCATTTGCCTAATTTCATCACAATCTGCATCGTATTTACAATAATTATTTATTTTACCTGATTTATAGCCTAATATTATTGGGTCACAGTACTCCTGTGATTCAATGATATAATCATCTATATTAGTAAATAATTTTGTAAGTTTATTTATATATAAACCTACTTTTTTTGAGAAAAATAAAATAACGTTAGTCTTATAATTTACTTCTTTTTTAGTTACATCTATTCCATCTTTATCATATATACTTTTAATATCTTCTTTTTTATCACCAATATAGCAAACAAGTATTACTTTGTTGTCTTGCATACCAAAAATATAATGATTTAAACCTGTTTTACGTTCAACTTCTTTAAATTTTTCAATTTTATAATCTTCTATTAATCCACCAATTTTTTCAAAATCACTTGTATATAAATAAATTCCTT
>CANPWO010000019.1 GCA_947584535.1 uncultured Clostridia bacterium | reverse complement strand
TTATTTAAAAGAGTGATAATTATTCACATTTTTACATATTAATGATATAATAGCAAATATGTATAATAATGAATAATGGGAGGAGGAAGTTAAACTATTTTAGTTTAACAATAAAAAAATGAAAGAAAAAATATTAGTTGTATTTGGCTCTATGTCATCAGAACACGAAATATCTTGTATGTCTGCTGGTAATATAATTCAAAATCTTGATAAAGATAAATATGACGTATATAACATGGGAATAGATAAACAAGGTACTTTCTATATTTATACAGGTAATGTACGGAAATATTACTTCAAATAAATGGTTACATGATGAAGAAAATAAAATTCTTGTTAGTGATGTATTAAGTGAATTAAGAAAATATGATGTTGTATTTCCAGTTCTACATGGAAAATATGGGGAGGATGGTGCAATAGCAGGACTACTTGAACTTGCTAGAGTAAAATATGTAGGTTGCAAAATGCTAGGTAGTAGTATTGCAATGGATAAGATATTATCTAAGGAATTAGTAAAATCTAAAGATATTAGTATTGTGCCATATATTGCATTGTCAAATAAAGAATATAACGCTGATTCATTTGATAAAGTAGAATTTATGCAAATTATAAATAATAAACTTTCATATCCTTTAATTGTAAAGCCAAATAAAGAAGGCTCTTCATATGGTGTTACTAAAGTAGATGATGAAAGCAAAATTATAGAAGCGATTGAATTTGCTTTTAAATATGATAGTGATATTTTAATTGAAAAGTATATATCAGATAAAAAAGAGATAGAATGTGCAGTAATTGAAGATGCAAAAAATAATAATATCTATGCTTCTACACCTGGAGAAATAGTTTCTGCAAACGAATTTTATGATTTTAATGCAAAATATGAAAACCAAAAATCAACTGTAAAGATACCTGCAAGTATAGATGAAAAAACGACTGAAAAAATTAGAGAATATGCAAAAGAGATTTTTAAAGCACTAAAACTTAATTCAATAGCTAGAGTAGATTTTTTTGTAGCAGATAAAGAAATTTACTTTAATGAAGTAAATACAATGCCTGGCTTTACAAATATAAGTATGTATCCTATGATGCTGATGCATGATAATATACCATATTCACAAATACTTGATATATTAATAAATAGTGCAAAAGAATAAAACTATATTTTTCCTTATAAAATTTTGAAAATAAATTTTGTAATTAATGTTCACAAATACGAAATTATATTGTATAATATGGTTACAAGGTAGGTATTAAATATGGTAAATGAATTAAAAAGAATGATACTTGTAGTAATTTTAACTGCAGTAGTATTTGCTATATTCATGTTAAATAATACAAATGTAGCTAGTACTAAAGGTGAGTCATCAAATCTAGTTGTATTTGGAGATAATGTTTCTCCAGTATATAAGCCTTTTGTAGAGAATAACGGAATATATATTTCTACTGATACAATAGAGAAATTAATTGATGAACATATATTTTACGATAAAGTAGCAACTAAAGTTATAGTTACAAATGATACTCAAGTTGTAAAGTTAAAAATTGGTGAGAATAAAATATCAAGAAATATGAAATACTCAGATATTGAAACTCCAGCTAAAATTGTAGATGAACAACCATATATTGATATAAACTTAGTAAAAGATGTATATAATATTAAAGTTGAGTATAACAAAGACACAAATACAATATCAATAGATAGAAAAGATACATCAGATATACCTGTTAAATATAACAATGTAAATGTATATGATGATTTATCAACTAAATCAGATGTTATTTCAAATATAGGGAAAAAAGATACTGTAACAGTTTATACTGAAAGTTTAAAGCATAATAGATGGTATAAAGTAAAAACAGATACTGGTGTTATTGGATATATTTCAAAAAATAATGTTGATATAAATACAGAAAATGAGAACGAGGAAAATAAAGAAGAAAACAAAGAAGAAAATTCAACTGAGAAATTAACTATGTTTTGGCAATATGGTAGTGATTTAGATGTACTTGGAGATAGTAAAATAGAAGGTGTTGATGTAGTATCTCCAACTTGGTATGAATTAAAAGATTCAAATGGAGAAATATCATCAAGCTTTTCACAAAGTTATTATACAAGAGCAAAATCATATGGCTATGAAATATGGCCTATTATAACTAATGGTATTGATTCAGCAAGCTATACAGCATCAGATACATCTGCTATGCTTAATAGTGAATATAATAGGGAGCAATTTATAACTAACTTACTTAATATTTGCAAAGAGGACAAGCTTGAAGGAATAAATATTGACTTTGAATCTATGAAAACAGAAGATAGAGAAATGTTTACTCAGTTTATAAGGGAAATGATACCAATTCTAAGACAAAATAATATAAAAGTATCTGTAGATATGTATTTTGTTGAATATATTGATAGGAAGAACATTGGAGAAGTCGCAGACTATGTTGTATTAATGGGATATGACCATAGAGGAGCATGGTCAAATGAGGCAGGTTCTATAGCAGAAGTTTCATGGGTAGAGAAGAATATAAACTCACTTCTTAATGACTCTAAAATTCCATCAAATAAAATTATCCTTGGAATACCTTTCTATACAAGACTTTGGACAATTAAATCAGGAGAAGAAAAACCTACTACAAAAGTATATACTATGAAAAATTGTCAAGACTTTATAGATAAATATGGTATTGCAACAGTATATGACGAAGATGCAGGACAAAATTATGCAGAGTATAAAGAAGGGGACTTAACATATAAACTTTGGATAGAAGATAAAGATTCAATAAAGAGAAGAACTGAGTTAGTAAATAAATATAATTTAGCAGGTATTACAGGATGGAGAAAAGGCTTAGAGACAGAAGATGTTTGGAATATAATAGAACAGACCTTGCAAAATAATAATAATGAAGGATAGTAGTGTTAAACACTCTATCCTTCATTATTTCTATCTTCTTCTATTTTCTGGATAAATGGAAGAAATTTATTTCATTTTAACATTTATTCTGTTTAATTAAAAAATCTAATTTAATTTGCATGTTTATGTATACAAAAGATTATATAATTATTGACAAATATAACATACAGGTATATAATATATATATTAATGTATTTGTTATGAAAAAGGTGAGATAATGTTAATTCTTCCAGAAGAAATAAATAAATTATTACTTGAGGCAGGAAATAATGTTACTAAGCGAGGAAAAAAGTATTTTGAGCAAGATAGAGTAAAAATAAAAAAAGTGGAATATAACAGTGATAATAGTTTTAAAATTACTGTACTAGTTGATGGCACTTTTTTGTATAAAGTAGTAATAACAAAAGAAAATGGCAAAATAAACTATAGTTGTGATTGTCCAGCTGCAACAACTTATGGTGGACTATGCAAACATGTAATTGCAACATTGTTTGATTTATATATAAATTCTGAAAATTATACTACATTCGTAAATCCTACTACTTCTTTATCTGATTTTATAGATGATAAAA
This sequence comes from uncultured Clostridia bacterium, assembly GCA_947584535.1. Taxonomy (GTDB): domain Bacteria; phylum Bacillota; class Clostridia; order TANB77; family CAG-465; genus CAG-465. The sequence continues at coordinate 23,368 of CANPWO010000019.1, read as the reverse complement.
AATTATATGAAAATAACAATAATATTTTAACTAAACCTATTGAGATAAAAAACAATATAATTAGTTATTATGAAAAACTAGAATCAGAGAAAAAACATAAAACTGATTTAAGGATTGTACCATATATTGAGCTACTTGGTATTAGAGCAGGTATATTTTCTGTATCATTTAAAGTAGGTAGAAAAAGACTTTACGTTATAAAAGACATATATGAGTTTGGAGAAAGTGTCGTAAATAAATATAAAATAAGATATGGAAAAGAACTAGAAATAGATTATAGTATTGATGAGTTTGAAGCTTCATCAAAACCATTATTAGACTTTGTTTGTACTAAGACAAATGAATACTTTGAACAAGTTAATTTAAGTAGAGATGGTTTTTATTTTAACAAATATTATAAGAATAAGATTAGTTTAGTATATAGAGCATTAGATGAATTTTTTGATATAGTAAAGAATAGACATGTTGAAGTAGAAGGTTATTATAACTCACCATCTATTACTTTTATAGAAGAAAACCCTAAATTTAACTTTGAAGTTGAAGAAAAAGAAAACGAAGTGATTCTAAGATTACTAACTAAAGATGATTATTATATATATAAAGGGCAAAAATATAACTACATATTATACAAAAACAGGATGTATAGATGCAGTGAAGAGTTTTCTAAAAATATATTATTTGTACTTGAAGAACTACAGAAAAAGAGAAATAATGAAATTACAATCTCACTTAAAGAGGCAACAAGCTTTTGTGAATATGTATTACCAAAATTAGAGAGTAACTCAAGTGTAAAAATAGATAACAGTTTTTTAACAAAACATAAAGCAGAAAATTTGCTAGTTAAATTATATTTAGATATTGACGAACAAGGAAAAATTATAGCAGATGTTAAATTTTGTTATCCAAATGTTGAATTTAATCCATTTTCAAAAGAAGAAAGTGGAGTATTAAATAGAAATATAATTCAAGAACAAAAAGCAAAAGAGATATTAGATAATAATAATTTCAAACTAGATAAGGAAAATGAAAAATTATATATACAATTAGAAGAAGATATATATGATTTCATGGCAAATGGAATAAGTAATGTTATGGAAAAGTTTGAAGTACTTGCAACAGAAAGATTTAAAAGCAAGAACATAATTAAACAAAAATCTGTTACAATGGGACTTAGAATAAAAAATGATTTGCTTGAAATTGATTTAGAAGATTTAGATTTTGATGAGCAAGAACTTGCAAATATTATAAAAAGTTATAGACTAAAGAAGAAATTTTATAGATTAAAAGATGGAAGTTTTGTAAATATAGATACCTCAGGCTTTGATACCCTTGTAAATATAACAGATGCAATTGGTATAAGTGATAAAGATATTATAAAAAGAAAAATGACTGTACCTAAATATAGGGCAATATATCTTGACGAGATTATAAAAGCAAGTGATGATGTTAATGCTATAAAAGATACAAAATTTAAAGAAGTAGTTAGAAATATTACTTATGCAAAAGATTTAGATTTTAAATTGCCAAAGAGTATGGAAAATATCTTAAGAGAATATCAAAAAGTAGGATATAACTGGTTAATGACTCTAGATAGCTTAGGATTTGGAGGAATACTTGCTGATGATATGGGACTTGGAAAAACAATCCAAGTAATTGCTATACTACAAAAAGCAAAAGAACAAAAACAAGGAACATCCATAGTAGTTTGTCCTAGTTCGTTATATATTAACTGGGAAAAGGAGATAAATAGATTTGCACCTAATTTAAAAGTACAAGTTATTTCAGGAAGTGCATCAAAGAGAGTAGAATTAATTAAAGATATAGATAAATATGATGTTGTTATAACTTCATATGATTTATTAAAAAGAGATATTGAGGAATATCAAGATAAAAATTTTAGGTATATTATAGCTGATGAAGCACAATATATAAAAAATAATAATACTAAAAATGCGAAGGCATTAAAAAAGTTAAAAGGAAAGACTTGTTTTGCACTTACTGGTACACCAATGGAAAATGCTTTATCAGAGCTTTGGTCTATATTTGACTTTTGTATGCCAGGATATTTATACTCATATAATAAATTTAGAGATAATATAGAAAGTAAGATAATAAAAGACCAAGATGAAGAATGTATGAATAAACTTAATAAATTAGTAGCACCATTTATTCTTAGACGAACTAAAAAAGAAGTGCTTAAAGAACTTCCGGAGAAAACAGAAACTAGAATGTATAATGTAATGGGAGAAAAGCAAGAAAAAATATATAAAGCATATTTAGCAGAAGCTAGAAAAGAGATAAACAATGAGATAGATACAAATGGTTTGCAAAATAGTAGGATGAAAGTACTAGCAATGATTACTAGATTAAGACAAATATGTTGTCATCCATCACTTTTCTTAGAAAATTATGATGGGGAAAGTTCAAAATTAGAGCAATGTATCCAACTTGTTGAAGATGCTTGTAGTTCTAACCATAAAATACTTATATTTTCACAGTTTACATCAATGTTTAGTTTGCTAAAAAATGAGCTTAAAAAGAAAAATATAAAGTATTATGAACTAACAGGAAAAACAAAAGCAGATACAAGAGTAGAACTTGTAGATAGCTTTAATAAAGATAATAATGTTAAAGTTTTCTTGATTTCACTTAAAGCAGGCGGAACAGGACTTAATTTAATAGGAGCTGATGTAGTAATACATTTTGATCCTTGGTGGAATTTATCAGTTCAAAACCAAGCGACTGATAGAGCATATAGAATAGGGCAAAAGAATAATGTGCAAGTATTTTCATTAATAACTCAAAATAGTATAGAAGAAAAAGTGGCTAGATTACAAGAAGAAAAGCAAAAATTATATGATAATGTAATTAAGCCAGGTGAAACATTTATTTCAAAGATGAGTAAAGAAGAAGTACTTGATTTATTTGAATAAGAAAAAATAACCTAGATTGCAAAAAAGTCTAGGTTAATTTTTTATACAATAGGAAGGTCATACTTAATTATTAAAAATATGCTAGATAAATGTAGAAAAATGTCGGAAATTTGCATGAAGAATTTTATCATTTTTCTTTATTTTTAAACAAATGTTTGATATAATGTAGCTATGTACAACCGTAAGGAGTTGATATTATGAGTGAAGATGAAATTGAAATAAAAAACAATACAATTATTCATAAAGATAAATCTTTAAATAGATTAGATTTATCTTTTTTAAAACATATAGAATTAAGCGAATACAAAAAAAGTGAATTATTAGCATATTGGATAAATGATTTTGCTGAATATCATGATGAAGAAAGAACTTTTAATATTGCAAAATCTGGTATGTATTCTCGTGGCGATGTTATAAAAGTAAATTTAGGATTTAATATTGGAAATGAACTAGGTGGATTACATTATTGTATTATTTTAAATAAATATGATAATACAAGAAATGGAGCTTTAAATATTATTCCATTAACATCGAGAAAGGACAATAAAAAATACGACTCTTCTTCTGTAAATCTCGGTAAAGAACTCTATAACGTTTTTCAGAATAAAATTAAAAAGGAAGAACAGAAATTACAACAAATATTAGATGAGCTAGAAAAAATAGAAGATATTTCTGTTAATATTCAAAATATAATAGAAAAGGAACAAAAATATATTGAAAAAATGAAAATTGAAATCTCTAAAATGAAAAAAGATAGTATTGCACTCATTAACCAAATAACAACAATTAGTAAACAAAGAATTTTCAAAGATACTGTTAGAAGAAATGTAAAAATATCTAGTGAATCACTTGATTTAATTGATAAACAAATAATTAAATTTTTTACAAAATAATAATATAAAATTTAAAAAGGAGAGTTGCTAGAACTCTCCAAAATCATTTAGGCTCCCGTCTTACTACAAAAGTAGTAGAAGGTTAAGTTAATTATATTTTAACATATAATATTTAATTTGTCAAATTATATTTGACACTAATATTATATGTTTTTTATTAATAACTATGTGTTCAAATTACAGTATTTTATAATTTAAAAGTATTTTTTAAATTTATTAGGAAATTTATTTATATAAATTTTTTCATTAATTACTTTTTTTAATTTATTTGTTGTCTTGATATGATTATAACCATTTTTATATAATTCAATATATGTAACATTTTTTTCAGTAACACAATTTTCAAGTAGTTCCTGTTATAACTTTAATTATATAATCATGATAAAAATTTAGTATCTTTTTTAAATAATCTTCTTATTTATATTTTTTAAAAAAGTCAAGCTTCCCGACCATTTTTGAAGTATATATGTGTAAAAATGGTCGGCAATGATATGTTTTTTGAAAATAAATTATACCAACATAGTAAGTGAATTAACAAATAATAAACTTAATATAGAGTTAATTATTGTAAGTGTAAGACCTAGTATAGAAAGCAAAGTGCCAGTAGTACTTTTTTTAGTAGAATCAACTTTTATAATTGTTATATTTAAAATAATAGCTATTATACTTATAGGGTAACCAAGTAGTGGAATAAGTGAAGCAAATAAAGATATAATACTTAAATTGAAACCAAGTTTAACTCTTGATTTTGTTGGTGGGTTTTGCATAAATAATCACCTCTTGTATATATTAAGTATAACACATTTAAAAAGTATTTTTAATAGTATTCGTAAAAAAATATCTAAAAAATCTATTTATTAAATAGTCTTAAATATTTGACAAAACTTGCATATAAATAAAACAAAAAACTACAAATATTTTAGTCTTACTTGCATATAAAATAATGGGTGATATATATGTTAGATGAAATACTAAAAATACTGCCAATAAATATATATAATATAGTAACAAAAGTTGGTGGTAATAATGATATAAATGAGATAAGACTCAGAGTTGGAAAGAAAGTTATACTAATTGCTTCAAAAATGGAAATTGAAGGAGAGTATATTGTTACACTTCAAGATTTACTTGAGATACTTGTTAGAGTATCTAAAAACTCTATATATGCAATACAAAATGAAATAAATAATGGCTTTGTAGTAATAAAAGGAGGACATAGAATTGGAGTTTGTGGAGAAGTAATACTTGATAATGGCAAAATAAAAAATATAAAAAACATAAATAGTATGAATATAAGGGTAGCAAGACAGTTGGTAGGATGTGCCGATAAAGTTATGCCATATATAATCAAAAATAAAGAATTTACTAATACACTAATTATTTCACCACCTGGCTGTGGAAAGACTACATTATTAAGAGATATAATACGACAAGTAAGTAATGGAATAGAAAAATTAGCAGTTAAAGGAAAAAATGTAGGACTAGTTGATGAAAGAGGAGAAATAGCAGCTGTATCACAAGGAATAGCAAATTTAGATGTAGGGAAAAGAACAGATGTAATTTCAAATGTCCCAAAATATATTGGAATGGAAATGCTTGTAAGAAGTATGGGAATAGATGTTATAGCAACAGATGAAATTGGTAATAATAATGATATTGAAGCAATTAAGTATGCAAATTGTAGTGGAGTAGGTCTTGTATTTACAATGCATGGAAGAGATTTAAATGATATATTAAAGAGAGAAGGAATAAAAGAATTAATACACAATAATCTATTTAGAAATGTAATTGTTTTGTCAAATAAAAAAGGTGTTGGTACAGTGGAAAATATATATAATCTTGAAGATAATAAATCAAATGCAAGGGTTATTTAATATAATATAAAATTATTATAGAAATAATTAAATTTTAAATAATTGTCAATCTAAAAATGTTTATTAGATAAAAATCTAGTAAGCATTTTTTCTTTTTCCCTAATTTTGCTAAAACTAGTCAAAAAAATCATATAAAAATAATATATTTCTACAATAATTTTGAGTTTAGTAGTGTATAACATTAGTATAAATAAATAGGGGTGTAAATTATGTTTGTATTTAAGATGATTATTTCGATATTAATTATAGCTTTATCTGCGTATATAGGTATATATAAAGCAAAAAAATTAAAAAATAGAGAATATGTTTTAAGGGATATGGTGACATTTTTAGGACTAGTAGAAAATGAAATAAAATATATGATGAGTATATTGCCAAATGCTTATGAATCATCTAGGCAAAAGTTAATTACTAAATTAAAAGATACGATTGGTGAGATAGTTGTAGATATGTTAAGACTAGATTCAAATTATTTAGTAGATCAAAGTATAGTTGAACATATATCTAAAATTGAAGAATTAACTGAATATGATAAAAATGTTTTTATATCAACATTAAAAAATCTTGGTAGAAGTGATTTAGAAGGACAAATTAATATAATAGAAAATGGAATAAACATTATAGAAAATCAAATTAAAGAGGCAAATGAAATTAAAACAAAAAACTCAAAATTGTATAGGACAGTTGGAGTAATAACAGGTTTGATGATAGTTATAATATGCATATAATCTTGGAGGGATAATAAATGGATATAGATTTATTATTTAAAATAGCTGGTATTGGAATATTAGTTGCAGTACTAAATCAAGTATTAACAAAGGCAGGTAGAGAAGATCAAGCTATGATGACAACGCTTACAGGCCTTATAATAGTTCTAATGCTAGTTATATCTCAAATTAGTAACTTATTTGAAACTGTAAGAACTGTATTTGGATTGTAGGTGATTGATTAAGTGGAGATATTTAAAGTAGTAGGCTTTGCAATAATATCTGTTATATTAATTGTATTACTTAAAGAAGAAAGAAAAGATATAGCTTTAGTACTCATGGTAGTATCAGGTGTTATAATAATGTTATTTGCTCTGTCAAAAATAACACCTATTATAGATATGTTAAATACACTAATAAATAACTCAGGAATAAGCAAAGATTTTTTAGTAATAATTTTAAAAATAACAGGAATTGCATATATAGTAGAGTTTGGTAAAAATATATGTATTGATGCAGGACAAACAGCAATAGCAACAAAACTGGAACTTGCAGGTAAGATAATAATTGTAAGTCTATCACTTCCACTAATAGCTTCACTAGTAAATGTACTGACAGGACTGGTATAGTATATGAAGAAAAATAATACACTGCATAAACTAATACTAATTGCAGTATTGGTTATAAACCTAATTTCTAATACAACAATATATGCAGAAGATTTAGAAAATGAAAGTAAGGAATTTACAAGTCAAGATATAACAAATGAAGTATCTGAAAATTTTGATATTGATTCATACATTGAAAATATAAATAAATATGTTTCAGATACAGGAATAGAGGGTATCGATTTTGAGGACATAGCAAGTTCACTAGTTAATTCAAATAAAGTAGACTATAAAAACATATTTATAAAACTACTATCTTTTTTCTTTAAAGAAATAATAGGTACTTTAAAAGGTGCAACAAGTATTTTCTTTGTATGTATAATAATGGCAATACTTTCAAATATGGAACTTGAAAAGAAATCAGATATAACAAAGATTGCATATCTTGCTTGTTTTGCAGCAATAGCAACAATTAGTGTAGCTTCTTTTATAGATGTAATAGCAAGTTTTAGAAATGTAGTATCAACACTTACAACGCTAATGCAAGTTATATCACCGTTTTTAATGTCAGTATTAATAGCAACGGGAAGTATAACTTCTACAGGAATAATACAACCTATGTTACTTTTTTTAGCAAGTGCAATAGGGTTTATAGTAAATTATGTGGTAATACCTTTCTTTACAATATCTGTTGCATTAAATGTGATAAGCTCAATATCTGAAAATTTAAAACTTGATAAGATGTCAAGATTATTTAATAGTAGCGCTATATGGATAGTATCAATTCTTTTAACTATATTTCTTGGGGTATTATCTCTTGAAACATCTCTTACAAGTTCTGTAGATTCACTTGCAGTTAAAACTACGCAAACTGCAATGTCAAACTTTGTACCTGTAGTTGGAAAGTTTTTCTCAGATAGCTTTGAAACAGTTGTAGGCGCAACTAAAGTAGTAAGTAGAGTTGGAGGTACAATAGGAATAATCTCGGTTATAATCGTATCTATTGTACCAGTTATAAAAATATTAAGTGTAATGGTTATATATATGGTGCTTTCAGCATTTATTGAGCCGTTATGTAGTGAAGAAAGTGTAGTAAAATATATCTCATCTTTTGCAAATGTATATAAAAATTTACTTGGTATATTAATCGGGATAATAATGCTATTTGTAATATCAACGGGTATAATACTAAATTTAGTAAGTAGTGTTGTTAAATAAACAAAGGAGGAAAAAATATGATAGATATTTTTAAGAACTGGGTAAGTGCAATGCTTTGCCTTGGAATATTTGTTACTTTCATACAACTAATAATTCCAAAGACTAATTTAAAAAAATATATTTATTCGCTTATTGGTATTATAACAGTTATAAATTTAATAGCACCAGCAGTTAATTTGCTAAAAAATGAGAAAGTAGAGCAAGGAGTAAGCGAGGTTATAGCAGATATTTCAGAAACAAATAATGAAAATATAATAGATGAAAATGAATATTCTAAAAAAAACGAAGAGATGGTAAGAAAAACATTTGCTGAAAATTTTAAAAAAGACATAACATATAAACTAGAGCAAAAAGGAATTACGGTAAATACAATAGATATTTTTTTAACTGAACAATATAATGTTGAAAAAATAAAAATTAATATACAAAAAATAGATACTGCCAAAAGTTCACTTAGTGATGTAAATAATGTAGTTAAATATATTAACGAAGAATATGATATAGAATATACAAAAATTGAAGTAGTTGAAGAAGGTGAAGTACTTTGAATTATTTACAAACAATAAAAAGTATAGCATCAAATAAAGAGAAAAGAGTAGAAAATTTAATACTTGTAATAGTACTACTTGTAATAATATTAGTAGCAAGTAAATTTATTTTTTCAAACTCAGATACAAAAAATGATATGAGTAGTAATAGTACAACTTCTACGGATAATATAAATAGTAGTGAAGAAAGTAATAAAACTAGTACTTCTTCAAATGAACTTGAAAATAAGCTTGAAACAATACTTTCACAAATTTCTGGGATAAGTGATGTATCTGTTGTATTAACTTATTCACAAGATACAAAACAAAACCCTGTATATAATACGAAGGAACAAGAAAATTCAGGACAAAAAACTACTGAAAAAAGTGTAGCATATAATGAAGAAGGAAGTAAAAAAACTGCTATAATTGAAACTGTTGAAATGCCTAAGATAGAAGGAGCTATAATAGTTGCAAAAGGTGCAAGTACTGTTGAAATAAAATCTAAAATTGCCACAGCAGTTTCAAGTTTAACAGATGTACCAGTATATAAAATACAAGTATTTGAAAAACAAGGGTAGGTGAAAGTTATGACAGTTGTAAAAAGAAGTACACTAGCTATTATTTCGGTAGGACTAATGGTAGCAGTTGCAGGGTATATTAATTATAAATATAATCCTGAAAGAGAAAAAAATCTAGGACAGACTGTATATGTAAATGGAAAAGATAATTATACCTATGATAATGTAAGTATATATTCAGATTTAAATGAACCAAAAGATGATAGTGAAGAAAACGATATAGCTGTATTTAAATATGATAGAGATAATATGTATTCAGAATTAAGTGAAAATTATGCAAGTATAATAAAAAATGAAAATACAACTGCTGAGCAAGTAAACGAATATCAAAAAAAATTAAATGATTTAATAACTCAAAAAAATTTAGTTAATATGGTAGAAAATGTTATAAAATCTAAAGGTATAGAAGATATAGTTATCATTCCTACAAATAATGATAATATGAATGTTGTTGTAAAAGGCAAGGAAGAACTTAAGGATGAACAGGTTGCACAAATACAACAAATCATAGTAGATCAAATAGGAGTAGATGCAAATAAAATAAGTATATCATATCAAAATAGCAACTAATTACACTTTTTTTAAATCGTCGATTCAAAATGACAAATTTTGACGGCGATTTTTCTATTACATTAATGTTACAAAAAAATAAAAAAAAAATTACGATATACATATTTATTGAAAAAAAATTTCCTATATGATAAATTATAATCACAAGAGAATAAATGATTTTAAAACTTTTTAAAAAATAGTTATATAAAAATTATATCGAAATTTGTAATATTTAAAATTAATAATGCAAACAATATAATTATATTCAGAAAGTTTTAGTTGTTTTGAAATTTTTAAGTGGAGAAGGAGATATCTATGTCAAGTTGTTTAGGAATATACGTAAATAATGATGTCGTAAAATACGCTAAATTGTCGTATGAAAAAAATAATTTGAAGCTAGAACAATATGGTACAAGATTTGTTAAGTTAGATAAGCTAAGTTTAATTGAAAGTATTATACAAGAAACTAATTCGGCTAATTCTAAGATTGCTATCACACCAGAAGCTAGTGAATTTATTAATCTTGAGATTTATGATCAAGGTCAAGTTAAATCATATTTTAATGATATTGCTAAAATGGAATTTGAAGCTTGGTGCGAAAGAACTGGAAAATCAGCTACAAAATATAACTATATATATAAAGTATCTGATGCTAAAAATGCAAATAACAAAAGAAATCTTGCTCTTAATGTAGTTGAAAAGGAGCTTATTGATAAATATACTCAAAGATTACCTAATATTTCATCTATATATCCAGCTTGTTTGCTTACTAATAGATTGGTATCAAAAGATGAACATAACTACATTTTGGTTGATTTAAGTGATACACTAACAGTTCAAGTTGTTATTGAAGATAAAATGGTTGAAATACAAAACTATAAAATTGGTATGAAACAAATATTACAAGATTTCTCTGGTAAACTTGGCTCATATCAAAAAGCATATGAAGCTTGTAAACAAATTAATGTATTTTCAGAGGGAGTAGACAATAATAACAAAGAACTTGAATCTTTGCTAGAGCCATTATTACAAGAAGTATTAAAAGATGTACAATTTTTTGTTAATCAATACAAAAGAAATATAGATAAGATTATACTTACAGGAACAGGTATCATATTTACTAATATTGATATACTATTTACAGAGTTCTTAGAAGAAAAATGTGAAATATTAAAACCTGAGTTTATAGAAGATACAAGCAATGTAAGAAATACAGCAGATATGTTAGAGGCAATAGCACCTATGGCACTTGCTTACGACTTGTTAATACCTGCACCTAAGGAAAGTGAGTATGTAAAAGGTAAAGTTGTAAAACAAAGTTTCTTTGGTTCACTATTTGCTAAAAAAGATAAAGATAGTAATAAGCCAGTTAAGACAGGCGACAATTCTAATGAAGGAACAATTAAGTCAGTTGATCAAAAAGAAGAAAAAACGTTTTCTGCTTTACTATGTGTCTGCATTGTGATTTGTATGTTATTTGTTTCATATTTGATTTTTGGAAATATATATAATTCAAAAGTTGAAAATATGAAAAAAGAAATAGATAAAACAATTGCAAGTATAGATGAAGATATAAAAGAAATAAATAGTGATTATTCGTATATAGATACTAATACAAAGAAATATAAAGAAATAAATGATGATGTAGAAGAAATTGTTGAACAAATTGAGTCAAATCAAATAGGCAAGTTCTCAACATACAATGTTGCAACTTTCCTACAAAATATAATAAAGATAATACCAAAAAATGTACAACTAGTTAATATAAGTTCAGATGATAATAAAAATATAAAAATGACTGCTAGTTCATCAAGTTATGCAGATTTAGGTTACTTTGTTTCTGAACTTAAGATTAATGGTACATTAAATGATATAAAAGTAAATAAAGTTACTAATGGAACAACAACAGTTGTTGAGATAGGTGGTGAATTACCATAATGTCTGATGGAATAAAAAAAATCGCGTTAGTTTCAGTTATAATAATTTTTGTTTTAGTAATATTTATGGTTACGTTATTCGCAGATGTTGATTTAAAAATATTTAAGTTTACTTCGGTTAATTCATTATTAAATAAAAGAACAGAAATAGAGAAAGCTGAAAGTAAGTTGGTATCAAAACAAACTGAATATGACAATGCAGTAAAGAAAATAAAAGATGCTGAAACTACATTTGATAGTGAAAAGACAAAATACGAATCAATAAGTGACGATACTATAAATGTAATTAAAGAGGCAACAACTGAAGAAAATTATGACATAGAATATATGTGGATAAGACTTGGAAATTATGCTAAAAGAAATAACTTGACTATTGTAATGACAGAACCAGGTGGAGCAATTAAAAATGAGTCAGCAAATAAAGATGGAAGTATAAGTAGTGCAAGTTCAACTACAACTACTGAAAGTACAACAACATCAAGTACTGCTAATACAACTACAACAGCAACATCAGTTGAAAACACAGACAATACAACTACAACTGAAAATGATGCTTCTAAAAATACATTGTTTGGAATACAAGTTACAGGTAGTTACTTAAATATCTCTGATTTTATATTTGATGTTGAAAATGATAGTGCATTAAGATTTAAACTAGATAATATATCAATAGATTATGTTTCTGGTACAACAATTAAGGCAAGATTTGATGTTAAAAATTTAATTATTAATAAATAGTAAAGGAGTGTGATAATGGGTGAAAAAAGAATATATATTAACTTTTAGTATATCATTAATAGCAATAATTGTAATATTTATAATATTACTTATGATAATGCTTCCACAACAAGTGCAAGTAGTTAAAGGTAATATAAATAAATATGAATCTATTACTAAATCACAATATACTTTTGAAAGTACAAAGGATATATCAAGTGACTCTTTAGTAAAACAATATACAATAACAGATAATGATATGAATAAATTTAGAAGTAATAACCAATATAGACCTGGTAATTCTGATCCATTCTCACCTACAGCATCAGGAACTAGTAGTAATAGTGGTAGCAATACTACAACTAGTTCATCAGGTTCATCAAGTTCATCAGGTAGCCAAGCAAGTAATGATGCTGTAACACAAGAAAAGATTACTAATAGCAATGATGGTGTGGCAAATCCACCTAGCACAAGCAAATAAAACAATATATTAAGGAGAGTTAAAATGGCAAATAAAGAAGGGGCAAAAAAAATAGAAGGAAAAACAGTGGTTATAGTTATATTATCTGCTATATGTATGATACTGTTATCTTTAGTTATTTTCTTCGCATTTGGAACAAAAACTGTAAGTGGAAGTAGTAAATTTTTAGAAAGTACACTAAATTTGCAAAATAAAGTTTCAATGTATATAGGAACTACATCTTCTGATTTATTTGGAGTATATACAAATGAAGAAATTATTGTAGGTAAAACATCTAAAAATCAAGAAGAAATAAAAGATAATGAAGATAATCCAATTTCTCCATTAGTTGATATTGAAAGTAAAGTAGAAGAAAATAATAAAGTGGCATATAAAATTAATAAAGATAATGTTACAAAACTATTAAATACAAGTATGCCTGACTATACAGGAATTGAATTCTACATTCAAGATGGTGAAAAAGTAAAAGTTAAAGTCACAAATAAACCTGAATGGTGGAATGAAGATTTAGATTTCTTGTTAGTTGGAAAAGATTAATTTAAATAAAACATTTATATAAATGTTTTAGTTATATTTTTGAATAAGGAGGATTATATATGAATTCAAAAAAAGGTATTTCTTTAATAGTATTAGTTATAACAATAGTAGTTATAATTATATTAGCAGCTGCCGTATTATTATCAATAAACAATAATAATCCATTTGATAATGCAAAGGAGGCTGTTAGCGAGAATGATAAAGATGAAACACAATCAGCAATTAACTTGCTATTAGGAAATATTATGGCTGATATTCAAGATTCAGTTAAAATTTCTGGAACTGATAGCGGAGATGTATTAGTTAATAACGCTAAGGTAGTAACAAGCTCAGGTGCTTCTGTATATTATGATAGTACAAATAAAGAGTATACTTTAACAAATGGATCTAATACTGAAGTTACTTTGTCAGCAGATACACTTGATATTGATGAAGATGTTTTAAAAGGTTTATACATAACATCAAAGGGAAAAGTAGTATTTGAAGCAGATGCAACAAAAGCATCTTAATAAAAATATATTAATTTAAATAATTAGATAAGAGGAGGACTTTATATGAAGTCAAAAAAGGGTATTTCTTTAATCGTGCTAGTTATAACAATAGTAGTTATAATTATATTAGCTGCAGCTGTATTATTATCAATAAATAATAATAATCCATTTGATAATGCAAAAGAAGCTGTTAGTGAAAATGATAGAGATGAAACACAATCAGCAATTAATTTGCTATTAGGAAATATTATGGCTGATATCCAAGATTCAGTTATAATATCAGGTGTAGAGGGCGAGGCTTCAAAGTTAAATACAGTAGAAATAAAAACAAGTTCTGATAAATCTGTATATTATGATACTGAAAAAGAAGAATATACTACAGAGAGTAGTGATGATGGTGAAGCAATTAAATTTACAGAAGAAACACTAGATATTGATCAAGAGGTATTAGATAATTTATATATTACATCAAAAGGAAAAGTTAAACTTGCAAGTGAAGTAGAGACAGACTAATATAATCTAGTTTAAAACATTTAAAACAAAAGATAAATGTTTTAATATATATATTAAAATAAAAGGAGGGAAAATATGAAAGCTAAAAAGGGTATTTCTTTAATTGTACTAGTTATAACAATTATTGTTATAATTATACTTGCTGCTGCTGTTTTACTATCATTAAGTAAAAACAACCCAATGGATAACGCAAGAGTAGCAACATACGAAAATGATATGGCAGAAGTAAGATCTGCAGTTGCACTTTACATTTCAAATTTTGTAGCAAAAGACTATTATCATAATGGACCATTTAATACATCAAGTTCAACAAAAATTGATGTTGGCATAAAAAATGGAACAGATGTAGCAACAGGTGATACAAACAAAGTTACTCCAAGCACTGGTAAGGAAGGTGCAGATGGGCAAGTAACAACAGTAAGTTATAATACATCTGTAACTTGGGAACAATTAGGATTAGTAGGAAGTTCAAAACCAACTTCAATTTATAGTTGTACATATGATCCATCAACTGGAGCTTTTGAATTTACACCAGCTGCTGGATACAAAGCACAGTAATAAGTGTATATTTATTTTTAAATAATTAGTTTTATTTAAAATATTTATAATAAGGAGGAACATAAATGAAGACTAAAAAGGGTATTTCATTAATCGTATTAGTTATAACAATAATCGTTATAATTATACTTGCTGCTGCTGTTTTATTATCACTAAGTAAAAATAACCCAATGGATAATGCAAGAGTAGCAACATACGAAAACGATATGGCGGAAGTAAGATCTGCTGTCGCATTATACATATCTAACTTTGTAGCAAAAGATTATTATCATAATAGCCCATTTGATCCAACAGATACTGACGTTAAGATTGGTATAAATAATGGAACAGACGTAGATAGTAATACTGCAACACCAAAAGAGGAAACTGAAGGCTCACAAACAAATGTTATACCAACCTATGCTGAACAAGTTTCATGGGATCAGTTAGGATTAGTTGGAAGTTCAAAACCAACTTCAATTTATAGTTGTACATATAATGTATCAACAGGTGAATTTTCATTTACACCTGCTGCTGGATACAAAGCGCAATAATAAATATTACAACTTTTTTAATTAATTATTTTATTCAAAACATTTATTAAGATGTTTAAATGTTTAATAATAGGGAGGAACATAAATGAAGACTAAAAAAGGTATTTCATTAATTGTACTTGTTATAACAATTATCGTTATAATTATATTAGCTGCTGCTGTTTTATTATCACTAAGTAAAAATAATCCAATGGATAATGCAAGAGTAGCAACATATGAAAATGATATGGCAGAAGTAAGATCTGCAGTTGCATTATACATATCAAATTTTGTAGCAAAAGATTACTACCATAACGGACCATTTGATCCAACAAATAAAACTGTTCAAGTCGGTATATATAATGGAACAGATGTAGCAAGTAATAATAAAACACCTCAACAAGAAACTAAAGATAAACAAATAGATACTGTACCTACTTATGCTGATAAAGTTTCATGGGATGAATTAGGTTTAATAGGAAGTTCAAAGCCAACTTCAATATATAGTTGTACATATGATATGGAAACAGGTGAATTTTCATTTACACCAGCTGCTGGATACAAAGCACAATAATATTATACAATTTATTAAATTAATTATTTTTGTTTAATACATTTATTAATATGTTTAAATGTTTGGTAATAGGGAGGAACATAAATGAAAGCTAAAAAAGGTATTTCATTAATTGTATTAGTTATAACAATAATCGTTATAATTATACTTGCTGCTGCTGTTTTATTATCACTAAGTAAAAATAACCCAATGGATAATGCAAGAACAGCAACATATGAAAATGATAAAGCAGAAGTTAGATCTGCAGTTGCACTTTATATTTCAAACTTTGTTGCAAAGGATTATTATCATAATGGTCCTTTTGATACATCAGGTTCAGTAACATCTATTGATGTTGGTATAAAAGATGGTACTGATGTTAAAACAGGTTTAGGAAACCAAGTTGTACCTAGCACTGGAACAGAAGAAGATAATGGTCAAGTTAAAACAGTAAGTTATAATACATCTGTAACATGGGATCAATTAGGATTAATAGGAAGTTCAAAGCCAACTTCAATATATAGTTGCACATATAATCCTGCAACTGGTGAATTTAGCTTTACAGCAGCTGCTGGATACGAAGCTAAAACTGAATAAAAATTAAAATAATATACGATTAAATAATTTTAGACCATATACATATGGGTTATGTGTATGGTCTAACCACTATATATTATTTTATAGATATTTTAGAGTATATATAATGTTATATATGTGCTGTAAAATGTTGATAAAATATAGTTAAGAGGTGAAAAAATGTTAATATTTTTAAATTTGTTTATAATATTTTGCATGTTTGTAATTGGCACACTTTTTGGAAGTTTTTTCTCTCTTGCTACATATAGGATTCCTAGACATCAAGATATAATAGCCACAAGGTCATATTGTACAAGTTGTAAGCATAAACTAGCTTTCTTTGATTTAATACCTGTACTTAGTTACTTAATAAGAGGTGGAAAGTGTAAATATTGTGGTGAAAAGATAAGTATTAGATACTTTTTGCTTGAAGTATGTAATGGAATAGTATTTGTTATGTTTTATCTAATATTTGGCTATAATTTAAAATTACTTTCTGTATGTCTAGTGTATGCTATATTATTTGTAATAATTGGAGCACAGGTTATGAAAAGTAAAATGACAGATGAAGAAAAAAATGAAATTAAAAAAAATAATAAAAAAGGTGTATTTATATCTGAGTTAATAGTTGCATTAATCATTTTTACAATATTTATGGCTTCTGCATTTATATTAACAAGAAACTACAATAGAAATATAAATAAAATGATTGCAAGAAGTAATGCAATATCTTTAGCTGTATATAATATGGAGATTGCACTTGCAACAGATTATGATTCATTATTTTCAAAAACAACTACTGATAATATAGATAATATTGATTATTCAGTAACAACTAGTGTAACTAAGTATAGTGATGAAGATTTTGAAAAAGAAGATTTAGTAAAAAAAATAGATGTTCAAGTTGATTATATGTTTAATGGTGAAAACTTAAGTTTTGATTTAAAATCTTTAAAAGGTAAGGTGTTGTAATTTATGAAGAAATCTGGACTTACTATGGCATCTATGGTACTATATGTTGCTTTGTTTTTTGCATTTTCTGCATTTGCTATTGCAATTAGTACAAATTTCAACTATAAAACATTAACAGAAAAAGGTAACATGTGGGTAAATGAGCAATATGATAAATTACAATATAATTTATTAAATAGTGCTAAACAAAGTAAAGATGTTAATAAAATATCAGGAAAAATAGTATTTACAAATAATGACGAATATGCATATGATAGCAGCAAAAAAGCTGTACTAAAAAATGGAGGAATAGTTGCAATGGATGTTGAAAGCTTTGAAATTGTGACTAATCCACAAAATTCAAGTCTTGGTGTAGATTTTCATAATGATTTAGACAAAAATGTTGGAAGTGTTGCACTAAAGGTAAGTTTTAACAAATATGGCAGTAAAAAAGAATCTAAAATATTTGTTACCGCTGGAGTTGATGAAAATGAAAAGAGCTAAAAATTTTAAAGGATCTGCAGTATTAGTAGTAATATTATCAGCAATAGTTTTTTCTATATATGTTGTTTCTAATTTTGCAGAACAAGAGCATTATGGTATATTACAAGATAAATATGAGAAAAATATAAAAGAAAAATATGAAAATAATGTAGATAATGTAGAAGAATTTTATAACCAAGTTTTAGAAAAGAATAATATGTAGTTTATGGAGGTATGATAATATGTTTGAAAGTGTAAGAAGTAAGAAAAACCCAATAGGTGTAGAATTTATTAAAAAAGGTCTTTTAACAGATGCACAAGTAGATAGAGTACTTGAATACCAAAAAGATCATAAAGATTTAAGATTTGCTGAGATTGTGGATATACTAGATATGTGTGATAAATCAAAATTACTTGATACTTTAGCAGAAAAAATACAGGTAACACCTGTAATGCTTGATGAACAAATAGATATTAATCCAGTACAGTATTTACCAAGAGATATGATAATAAACTACAAAGCAATTCCATTTGATGTAGATGGTAATACTATAAAAATAGCATTTTCTGATCCACAAAATGCAGCAAGAGTAAAAGAAATAGAACTTTTATTAATGAATAAGGGATTTAATATTGAAATATATGTTACATTATATACTAGCATAATGCAACAAATATCTAATATTAGAAATGTTAGTACTAGCTATGTAGATAAAGAAGAACAAGATATAAGTAAACTTGTTGATAATATAATAATGACAGCTATTGAAAGAAGAGCAAGTGATGTTCACGTTGAACCAATGGAGGATAAAGTTAGAATAAGATATAGAATTGATGGTGAGCTTTTAACAATAACTGAACTTCCAAAATCAAGACAAGATGTATTTATAGGAAGACTTAAATCTATGTCTAATATGCACCAAGAAATAACTTATGACCAGGAAGGTAGTATAAATGATTTTGAAGGATATAGTATTCGTGTATCTTCTCAGAAAAATATAAATGGTGAAAAATTTGTTCTAAGAATACTTAGAAAAAATTATGATGCTAGAAATTTATTTGAATTAGGTTTCCCTGAAAGTAATGAAATAGTTGCAAGAGCCTTTGATAAAAGAAATAGTATGGTATTAATTTGTGCACCTACTGGAGAAGGTAAAACAACAACATTATATAGTGTTATTGATTATCTTGATAGACCTGAGATAAATATAGCATCAATAGAAAACCCAGTTGAACGTAGAATAGAAGGAATTAACCAAATAGAAACAGGACCAAATGTAACATTTGCATCTGCACTTAGAACAGTTTTAAGACAAGACCCAGATATTGTATTTGTTGGAGAAATAAGAGATGAGGAAACTGCAAGAATAGCAATAGAGTCTGGTCAAACAGGTCACTTAGTATTAAGTACAATACATACAATAGATGCAATTGAGGCAATAACAAGAATTAGGAAAATGGGAATATCTGACTATGATGTATCTGCAACTCTAGTAACTACTATATCTCAAAGACTAGTTAGAAGATTATGTAATAAATGTAAAAAACCTCATGAGATTACAGATGATGAGAAAAAATACATAGAAAAAGTATCTAAATTAACAGGATATAAATTTAATTTAGATAATATAGAAATGTATGAGCCTGTAGGATGTAAATACTGTAATGATGTTGGTTACTATGAAAGAATTGGTGTATTTGAAATACTATGTTTTGATGAATATATAAAAGATATGATTTCAGAAGGTAAATCAACTATTGATATAAGAAAATATGCATTAGAAAATACTGATTATGAACCATTAATAGTAGATGCTGTAAATAAAGTTTTATCAGGAATAACAACATTTGATGAAATTAAAAAGAAAATTATAATTTAATATTAAGTTAATATTAAGAAAGGAATAGAATTTTTATGGAAATGATATATGCCATATTGCAAAAAGGTATTAACCTTGGAGCAACTGATATACACTTAGTACCAGGTCAGGTACCTGTGTATAGGGTGAATAGGAAACTATTTTTTGATGAAAGTAGACTACCTTTAAGTGAAGATACTTTAAATACTTTTGTTGAATTCTTTTGCGATGAAAATTCACATTTAGAAGAAGCTTTAAAAACAAAAAGACAAGCAGATATATCATATGGATATGCTGGTCAAAGATACAGAATTAACATTGCACTTACACATGGTGCACCAGCATTATCTATAAGAATTATACCAAATGGCAATATAGATATAGAAACTCTTGGACTAACTGAAATAATACAAATGCTAAAAAGGATACCATCAGGTCTTATATTAATTACAGGTAAAGTAAATTCTGGTAAATCTACTACTATGAATGCTTTTATACAAGAAGTTAATAAAGTTTCAAATAAAAAAATAGTAACTTTAGAAGATCCTATAGAATATGTGCATAAATCAGATAAATCTATAATTGTTCAAAGAGAAATAGGCCCTGAGTCTGATGTATTAAGTTATTATGATGGACTTATAAATCTTCTTAGAGAAGATGCGGATATAGCTGTAATAGGTGAGATAAGAGACAGAAAAACAATGGACGTAGCTCTTGATTTAGCAGAATCTGGTGGACTTGTTATAGGAACATTACATACTAGATCATGTGGTGAGACAGTTGAAAGAATAATAAATATGTATGATCCTTCAGATCAAATAGCAATAAAAAATACAGTTTCTAATGTACTTAAACTTGT
The DNA here is from genome assembly GCA_947584535.1 of uncultured Clostridia bacterium. GTDB lineage: Bacteria > Bacillota > Clostridia > TANB77 > CAG-465 > CAG-465. Next base: position 2,448 of record CANPWO010000019.1, on the reverse strand, counting down.
TATATCACAAAAATTAATAGTAAGTACACAAGATACATTATTAATGGTACCTGAAGTAATGGTTGTTAATAATACTATTGCAGCGCATATAAGACAAGAGAAATTTAATGTATCAGATATAGAAGACGCAATACATGCCCAAAGTGAAAATGGTTCTTTAAGTTTTGAGATGTCTTTTGCAAGTTTGTACTTAAAAGGACTAGTAGACATGCAAACAATTAAAGATAATATACCAAAAGAAAGATTAGAAATGGTAAAAGGTAATATTATTACAAATGGTGGAAGAATTGATATGTAAGGAGGGAGCTTAAAATATGCCATCTTATAAATATCGTGTTTTAATGGAAAATGGTAAAATAGGTAGAGGAAAAGTAACAGCTATAAGCAAGTCTAAAGCTATTGAAACATTAAAAGATGATTCTTTACAACCCATATTTATTAAAAGATTATATGATAATAAGAAAAAGTATAAAAGACTTGATTATAAAAAAATAGAAAAAGCAAATAGAGTAGCACTTGCCCAAGATATTAGAAAAAAGAAAACAAATAAAAAGCCTCTTAATTTAAAGGAGTTAACTTGGCAAGATATAAAAATACGTTTTACAAGGATAAAGAGAAAAGATGTTATAACATTTGTTAATAATTTATATATTCTAAAAAAAGCTAAATTTAACAATGTTCAAGCACTTCAATCTTTATATGATGGAGAAACAAACATAGCACTTAAGGATATAATAGAAGATATATTAATTGGTGTACAGTCAGGTGAAAGATTGCATACTATAATGGAATCTTATCCTAAAGTTTTCCCACCGTTGTTTGTAAACTTTATTAGAGTTGGTGAAGAATCTGGTAATTTAGACTCTGCATTACTTTATGCAAGAGACTATTTAGAAGAAGCTCATCAAGTTAGAAAAGAAGTTAAAAGAGCTATAATTCCAAGAGTATTACAATTTGTTGGAATTTTGGTGGCAATGTTTGCAGCCTTGGTAATTGGTGTACCTTTACTTGAAGATGTATATGCAATGTTTGGTTCAACAGAAGAAGTGCCAGCTGCAACAATGGCAGCTTTAAAGGCATGTCAGTGGATAGTTGACAATGGTTTTATTATACTTGCTATAATTGGAGCAATAGTACTAGCTTTTTATCTATATGTTCATTCACCAATGGGTAGATACAGATGGGATAAATTAGTACTTACTATGCCAGTAGTTGGACCACTTGTAAATAATTTAACAGTAAATGAGTTTTTCCAAGCAATGTTACTTAATTTAAGAAATGGAATGAGAATACAAGAAAGTCTAGAAATATCAAAGAATGTTACATCAAATTATTATTTCTTATCTGCTATAGAAACAGGTAAAGCAAATGCACAAAGTGGTGGTTCATGGATTGAACCATTTGAAGAAAAAGGATTATTTAAGCCTATGGTAAGAGAGATGATAACAATAGGTATGAAAACTGACCTAACAGAAATGATGTCAAAAGTTAATGATTATATAAGAATAGAAATTAAAGAATCACTTGATAGGTTAACAAGATGGTTGCCTGATATAACATATTCGTTTGTTGGTGTAGCACTTATTGCATTTTGTATTACAGTTATGGTTCCACTTACAAATGTTTATATGGGTGGATTTATACAAATGCCATAATAGAAAGTTAAATAAAAAGGTTAGATGTATTTACACATTTAACCTTTTTTGTATATATTTAATTATTATTTGATTTATTATTAGTTGTTTTTTGTTCTTCTAAAATATTATCAACAAAAGTATTGGCAGGTGCTGTTACTTTAGTTAATTTCCCAACTTTTACAATAGGCATTTGTCCATTATATTCGCCTTTTGTAATTACACCTGTAATTTCTATCCATTCACTATCAACAAGTGATTTTGCATCAGCATAGTCACATAAAATTCCAGCTATTTTATCTTCATTATTTGATATAGTATTTCTACCACATACTATATAGTTTTCTTTAAAATCTGGCATTCTAAAAACAAAGCCTACTAAATGAATAGTCTTTCCAATACTTGTATCTATATTATCATGAATATTTTTTAATAATTCAGTATAATTGCTTTCTGTTAAATCAAAATCATAGTTTTCTAAATTAGAATTTACACTACTTGTTTTAGTTTTTGTACCAAATTCCATTATTGTTGCTACAAATAATGCAATTACTACACAGGCAATTAATATTTTTTTATAATCTAATTTAAAGTTTACAACAAACATAAAAACACCTAACCTTCTCGAATTTTAAATAGTTATTAATACATATATATTCTGGAATTTGGTTTATATGCAACTTTTAAAATATTTTTTTTAAAAAGTATGTCAATATTTTTTGATTAGTTCACCCAAAAATATAAATTGCAATATTAAGTGTCCGCTTTTTTATACAATGTTGTGATTTTGTTTTTTTAGACCTGCAATGATGAT
>CANPWO010000018.1 GCA_947584535.1 uncultured Clostridia bacterium | reverse complement strand
ATAATTGCTTTTTATTCAATTTTTTAGTTGAATTATTATTTTTAAATATTTTGTTTCACATCATTGACAAGTATACACATATGATTTCAAAAAATAGCTTTAAAATATTGACAATAGTGATAAATAAATGTATAATATATATTGTCGAAAGTACCATTAGCTCAGTTGGTAGAGCAGTTGCCTCTTAAGCAATTTGTCCAGGGTTCGAGCCCCTGATGGTGCACCAATAATTCCCTTGTAACATAGGTTATAAGGGATTTTTTGTACTATTTTTATTTTAAAGTCTAATTTGAAAATGATATTATGGATACAGATACAAAAGAACATTGACATCATGAATAATAGACAAAGAAAAAAAGCACTAAGTCAGTGCTTTTTTCCTTTTATACAGTTTAGTAATTTTTAACAAGACTATTACTCCGAATAAAACAAGGAATAGTTCTGTTGTCAAGATTGGATTTTTTTGAAGGTTTAACTGTTTCAGTTTTTTTCTCTTCTTGTATAATTTCAAAAGTAGATATTTCACCAGATGACAAAATTTTATGAAATTTATTAGTACCTAACATAATAGCATTTATATCATTTGCCTCAAGTTTTTGTTTTAAATTTTCCTGCGCATCAAAACATCCATGGTTAATAATGACATTTTGTAAATTATTAAATTTTTTTATGAATTCTATAAGTTCATCACAATGTATATGCGATGAAAATTCTCGAGTTTGCTTTGTAATAGCAACTTTTTTTATAGTGTCCTTATGTCCTGGAATGCGAATTTTATTAAATCGTTTTAATTCCATTATTTTTCTACCTAAGCTATAATTTGCAAGGTAACTTGTGAAGATAATTTCATAGTCTTCTCTTACTAAGAAATTATTAAGATATAATGGAGCCATTCCAAAATCTCCCATACCCGAAGAAACAATTAAAATTCTTTTTTTAGGTGATTTAAAAATAACTTCTCTTTCCTCTCGTGTATTTACAAACATTACATTACTTGGCATGTAGTTTATATTGCTATATATTGTATATATGCTATTTATTTCAGTAGCCAAAGGTGCGTCAACACATATATCCAATGTATATCCAAGAGATTCGATTTGTTTAAGTTCAAGCATAACTTCTTCAAATCTTTCTTGTGCAAGACAAGGAATTAAAATTCCTTTATCTTTTTCAATACATGAGATTATGCTATCCCTAAATGTAGGTTCGTATGATATTTGAGTATCTTCGCATAGCGTTGATTCTGTTACTATGCTTAAAGGTAAATCAAATATTTCATTAGGAATAGGTACTATTTCCTTAAATTTATTTTTTCCTTTATAATCGCCAGTAAAAAGTATTCTTAAAGGAGCTCGATTTTTGTATGTCGCTTCTATTAAAATACAGGATGCACTTAAAATGTGTCCATTATCAAAAAAAGTAATAGATATATTTTCGTCAAATTCAAAAGATTCATTATAACGACATATAGAAAAAAGTGAAAGTGCATCTTCCACATCATCAAGACTGTAGAGAGGTGGCTCAGCATCTTTTGCATAATTTTTTTCTTTGTCATAATTTGACTGAAATACTTTAGCACTATTTTTTAATATTGAACTTGTAACAAGTTTAGTTAAAAATGTTGAATAGATAGGACCATTATATCCTTTTTTTACGATATACGGCAATCTACCAACATGGTCTAAATGTGAATGTGTAACTAAAATTGCATCAATTTCTTTTATATTGAAATCAATATCTTTGTTTTTTTCTTCATATTCACATTCTTGGAACATTCCAAAATCTATAAGGAATTTCCGCTCAACATTATTTGGAAAGTGAATTGAACAAACAATGTTTGAACCTGTTACTTCTTTATGGTATCCTTGTAAAGTATAGTAAAAATTGTTTTTTGAACTCATAAAATACCTCCTTTTTTTAGAGAACAAATAATATAATTATATTAATTTTACATTACTATTATAATAAGATTATATAATCTAGTATAAGTTTTGTCAATAAAATTAAGCAAAATTATTCTTAATTTCAGTTATATCATTAACTTGCTATAAAATACTAGCTTTTTTTACATAATTATTGTATAATATATGTATATATTTAGTAGGTGAGATAAATGAATGATAAAAAAATAATATTAACAGGCGATAGACCAACAGGTAAGTTACATATAGGGCATTATTTTGGCTCTTTGCAAAATAGAGTTAAATTACAAGATGAATATAACCAATATATATTAATTGCAGATGTTCAAGCTTTAACAGATAATTTTAATAATCCACAAAAAGTTAGAAATAATATTAAAGAACTTGCAATAGATTATTTATCTTGTGGAATAGATCCAAATAAAAGTACAATATATTTACAGTCTATGATACCTGAAGTAGCAGAACTTACTGTGTTTTTTTCAAACTTAGTAACTGTTTCAAGACTTCAGAGAAATCCAACTGTAAAGACAGAGATTGCACAAAAAAAAGAGCTTTTTGGAAATAATGGTGAAAGTATTACATATGGCTTTTTAGGCTATCCTGTAAGTCAAGCTGCAGATATTGCTATCTTTAATGCAGATCTTGTACCAGTTGGTGATGACCAACTTCCTATGATCGAGCAAACAAGAGAAATAGTAAGAAAATTTAATTCTACATATAAGGAGATATTTACTGAGCCTGAAGCAGTAGTTGGTAAATTTCCAAGAGTTAAAGGTCTTGATGGTAATGCTAAAATGGGAAAAAGTTTAGGTAATGCTATATATTTAAGTGATAGTGAAGAAGAAATATTAAAAAAAGTTATGGGAGCTGTAACTGATACAACTAAGATAAAAAAAGATGATAAAGCAAATCCTGAAATTTGTATGGTGGGATATTATCATAAATTATTTAGTGGTAAAGAAAAAGAAGAAGTATTTAATGAATGTAAAGCAGGTAGTAGAGGTTGCGTTGCTTGCAAGAAACAACTTGCTAAAAATATTGCAGAATATCTTGCTCCTATAAGAGAAAAAAGAAGATATTATGAAAATCATATGGAGTTAGTAGATGATATACTAATTGAAGGAACAAAAAAAGCAAGAAAAAGGGCAATGGAGGTTATGAAACAAGTTAAATCTGCTATGGGTATAGACTATTTTAAATAGAAGGAGAAAATATGGTAATTGATATTGTTAAAATAAGTGTGAAATCAGGCGATGGTGGAAATGGCTCAATGAGTTTTAGAAGGGAAAAGTATGTTGCAAATGGTGGACCTGATGGCGGAGATGGTGGCCGTGGTGGAAATGTTTACTTTAAAGTAAGTAATAACACTAGTACATTACTTGATTTTAAATATAAAAAGATTTTTAAAGCTGAAAATGGTAAAAATGGAGAAGGTGCAAGAAGAACTGGAAAATCTGGTAAAGATTTATATATTAATGTACCAAAGGGAACTATTGTAAAAGATATAGATAAAGGCGTAATTGTAGCTGATATGTCAGATGATGGACAAGAGTTCTTGATTGCTAAAGGTGGTCGTGGTGGTAGAGGTAATCAACATTTTGCTACACCAACAAGGCAAGTACCAAGTTTTGCAGAAATGGGTGAAAAGGGAGTAACTAAAAATATTGAACTAGAACTAAAAATGCTTGCTGATGTTGGTTTGATAGGGTTTCCTAATGTAGGAAAATCTACAATTATTTCTACTGTATCTTCTGCAAAACCAAAGATTGCAAACTATCATTTTACTACACTTGATCCAGCTCTTGGTGTAGTTAAATCTAAATCTGGAGATAGCTTTGTTATGGCAGATATACCTGGTATTATAGAAGGAGCAAGTCAAGGTGTTGGACTTGGTATAAAATTTTTAAAGCATATTGAAAGAACTAGACTATTACTTCATGTAATTGATGTATCAGGAAGTGAAGGCAGAGTTCCTGTAGAAGATTTTAGAAAAATTAACGCTGAACTTTTAAATTACAGTCAAAAACTTGCTTCAAAGAAACAAATTGTTGTTGCAAATAAAATAGATAGTTTAAATGATGAAAGTTTGCTTAATGACTTACAAAAAGAATGTGACAAGGAAAATATAAAATTATTTAAAATATCAGCTGTTACTAAAGATGGACTTGATAATTTAATAGACTATATAGCAGGTGAACTTAAAAAAATTCCAAAAGAAGATATTGTTCAGATAGATGAAACATATGATAATGAAAATGAACTATTAGATCAGGAAATAAATGTTGAAAAAATAAATGATGTATATATGGTCAATGGTGCTCCTATTGAAAGATTAATGAATAAAGTCAATATATTTGATGTTGAATCTAGACAATATATGCAAAGATGTCTTAAAAATTTAGGTGTTATTGACAAATTACTAGAACTTGGTCTTAAAGAAGGAGATACTATAGATATTATAGGGTATCAAATGGAGTATTATGAATAAATATACTATATAGTTATTGTTACATTTGTATAATTAAAATTAAAATAACTTAAGCTATTGAATATATTAACTTTTTATGATATATATTATATATAGGAGTGTGAAGAATTATGGAATTTAAGAAAAAAGTTTCAGAAATATCAAAAAAAGTAGGAAAAACTGCTACTGATACATATAATACAGTTGCAGATAAATCTGGAAAGTTTATTGAGGATACAAAATTAAGACTTTCAATTTCTGATAAAGAAGCAGAGATAGAAAAAGTTTTTGAAGGTATTGGTAAGTCTATTTATGAATCATATAAAGCAGGTGAAGATGTAGGTAAAGAATTTACAAAAGAATGTAAAAGTGTAGATAAAATGAATAAAGAAATAGATGAAATGAATAAGACTATACTATATAATAAAGGGCTTAGAACTTGTCAAAATTGTGGTGAAGTTATATCTACAGAAGCAGCATTTTGTGCAATATGTGGAAGTAAACAAAAACCAGTTAAGTTAAAATCTGAATCTAAAAAAGAAAAAGAGGAAGAACAAAAAGAAAAAAATAAAGAGAGAGTTTGCCCACAATGTGGTCTTGTATGTGCTGCAGGTACAAAATTTTGTAGTAAATGTGGCTATAAATTAGATAAGTAAAAAAATTATAAAGATTTGGGGGTTATTTTGCTCTCAAATTTTTATGTATGGGAGGCAATATGAAAATTAAACCGTTAGATAAAAGAGGACAAGAAAACTTAAAATTAAGTATGTCTAAAATGATAAAAGTTACAAAACAAAATATTGACTATTATATATTTGCTATGAAGATTAAAGATATAGATAGTAAAATAACTAGAAGTAATAACGAAAAAGAAGTAACTATATTAGATAAAGGATATATGTATATACAAATATTACCTATAAATGAAAATTATAGTATAACTCTTGCTTATGATGAAAAAGGTAAGTTTATAGAATGGTATTTTGATGTAACTGCAAGTAATTTTCTTGATGAAAGAGGTATGCCTTTTTATGAAGATTTATATATAGATATTGTACTTACAAAAGATAAAAAGGTTATAACACTTGATGAGGAAGAACTAAAAAATGCGCTTGACACGGGTGATATAACTAAAGAACAATATAATCTAGCTATAAGAGAGGCAGATTTACTAAGGTTAGAAATATTAGAAAATTATAATGCACTAGTAAATCTTGAAAAAAAATATTATAATTTATTCTTTAAAGAAAAAAGCAAGGAAAAAGAGGATAATTCTAATACATATAGAGTAAATATAAAACCAGGAATAAAAGTTGCTATAGTATTAAAAAAAGACCAAAAAACTGGTATTTTAACTGAAGGTATAGTAAAAGATATTTTAACAAATAGCATTATGCATCATAGAGGAATTAAGGTAAGACTTGAGGATGGACAAGTTGGTAGAGTTCAAAAAATTCTTGATAATTTTTAAAAATCAATTGCACCTTGACTTTTATGTAAAATTGTGATATAATATTAGTGTATAAAACTAGTGAAAGTCGATTTATTATACGACTTAAAAAGAGGAGGATAAAAATGAATATCACAAGACAAATGGCAACAGAGGTTGAACGGTTTGTAGATAAACATGGCCTTGTTGCTTTTGAGGTTAACGATTATAGCAATGCATCAGATAACTTTAAGATGCGTATAGGTGTAATCGATGTGGACAGTGACGATGTTATTTCAGATTATAATGGAATATCATCAAGTCTTATGAATAAGCTTAAAAAGATATTAAACATTAAGAGGACCGGCACAGTTGATGTCGAAGCGCTTGTTGAAGCGGGACTTATTGAATACTACGGAGTATTTGATATATCTAGCAACTCAACAGCTTATGACAAGGAATACGATGAGTATTTAAATTTATGCTTAAGAGATGAAATGGTGACTGTATAAGTCACCATTTTTTTCTGTCTATTTTAATATTTAGTAAAATATAGCAAAAATAGTTTAAAATATAGTCAAAGTGTGATATAATACCAAATGATAACGCAAAGGGAGGAAACTATGAAAGTAGTAGAAAAAATATTTGGATCATATAGCAAAAGAGAAATAAAGAGAATATTACCTATAGTTGATAGAATAGAGGAAATTGAGAAAAGTTTAAAAGATTTAACAGATGATGAGTTAAAGGCAAAAACTGTTGAATTTAAAAAGAGATTAGAAAGTGGTGCAACACTTGAAGATATAATGCCAGAAGCTTATGCAGTAGTTGCTGAAGCTTCTAGTAGAGTACTTGGAATGAGACATTTTAGAGTCCAATTAATTGGTGGAATTATACTACATCAAGGAAGAATTGCGGAAATGAAAACAGGTGAAGGAAAAACACTTGTTGCAACACTTCCAGTATATCTAAATGCTTTAACTTCAAAAGGTGTACATGTAGTTACAGTAAATGATTACTTAGCAAAAAGAGATAGCGTTTGGATGGGTAAATTATATAAATTCTTAGGTTTATCAGTTGGACTTGTTGTAGCTGGAATGTCTCCTGATGAGAAAAGAAAAGCATATAGTGCAGATATAACCTATGGAACAAATAATGAATTTGGCTTTGATTACTTAAGAGATAATATGGCAATGAGTAAAGAAACAATGGTACAAAGGGAATTAAATTATGCTATTGTCGATGAAATAGACTCAATATTAATAGATGAAGCTCGTACTCCACTTATTATTTCAGGTATGGTAGATAAACAAAACGATTTATATGAAAAGGCTAATTCATTTGCAAAGGGACTAAAAGCGAAAGTTATTGTAGAAAACAATGATAAGGAATTTGACGAGTCTGATGAAGAATTTGACTATATAGTTGATTTAAAAGCGCACACAGTTGCATTAACTGAAACTGGTACAAAAAAATGTGAGAAATACTTTGGTATTGAGTCATTATCAGATGTAGATAACCTTACTATATCACATCATGTTAATCAAGCAATTAGAGCTTATGGCTTAATGAAAAAAGATACTGATTATATTGTAAAAGATGGACAAGTAATAATAGTTGATGAGTTTACAGGTCGTCTAATGCAAGGAAGAAGATATAGTGATGGTTTACATCAAGCAATAGAGGCAAAAGAGAATGTAAAGATAGCATCTGAAAGCCAAACTCTTGCAACTATAACATTCCAAAATTATTTTAGATTATATAACAAATTATCTGGAATGACTGGTACTGCTAAGACTGAGGAAGATGAATTTAAAGGTATATATAAACTTGATGTTATTGAAATACCAACTAATAAGGAAGTAAAAAGAATTGATAGAAATGATATAGTATATCAAACACAAAGAGCAAAATATAACGCAATTGTTGAAGACGTTAAGTCCTCTTATGAAAAAGGACAACCTGTTCTAGTTGGTACTGTATCTATAGATAAATCAGAAATAATTAGTAATTTATTAAAGAAAGAAAAGATACCACATCAAGTGTTAAATGCAAAATTCCATGAAAGAGAAGCTGAAATAATTGCACAAGCAGGTAAATATAAAGCGGTAACTATTGCAACTAATATGGCAGGGCGTGGTACTGATATTATGCTTGGTGGTAATTTAGAATATTTAGTAAAAGAAGAACTTTCAAAACAAGGCTTTGATGATGACGTAATTGAAATGGCTGTTACTCCTATAAACTATGATAATGAGGAAGTTAAAAAGGCTAAGGAAGAAATAAAGAAAATAGAAGAAAAATTAAAACCTGAACTTGATGAAAATAAAAAGAAAGTTATTGATGCTGGTGGCTTAAAGATTATTGGTAGTGAAAGACATGAATCACGTCGTATAGATAACCAGTTAAGAGGTCGTTCTGGTCGTCAAGGAGATATTGGTGAAACTAGATTTTATATTTCTCTTGAAGATGATTTAATGAAACTATTTGGCTCTGATAGAACTACTGCTATAATAGAAAGACTTGGCCTTCCAGAAGATACACCAATTGAATATAAAATGCTTACAAATTTAATTGAAGGTGCACAAGCTAAGGTAGAAGGTAGAAACTACTCTATTAGAAAAAATGTACTTGAATATGATGATGTAATGAATCAACAAAGAGAGATTATATATTCACAAAGAAGAGAAGTTTTAGATGCTGAAAATATTTCTGATATTATATTTAAACTTGCAAAAGGAAAAGTAGAAAAAATTGTTGCTCAATATTTTGATAATGCTGAAAATATTGATGCGGTAGATTTCGAAAGTCTAAATGCAGTACTTACAAATCTATTTGCAAGTGAAAATATTATAGCTAAAGATGATATTGAAATACTTGAAAATGAAGCGATAATTGAGCTTTTAATGCAAAAAATTGAACAAATATATAATAATAAACATAAAGAGGCAAAAGAAAAAGGTGTAGATGATGTATTAACAAGAATAGAGCGCCACTTAATACTAAATGTTGTAAATGAAAAATGGATGGACCATATTGATGCTATATCTCAGCTTAAAGATGGTATAGGTCTTAGAGCATATGGCCAAACTAATCCAATAGAAGCATATAAAATTGAAAGCTTTGAAATGTTTGAAGGACTAGTTGATACAATACAAGAAGAAGCAACTAAAGCAGTATTTTCAATTCGTGCTAAAAATGAACAAGATGATAAAAATGTAATTAAAGAAAATACAATAAATATACGAAACGTTAGTACAAATCAAGGTGGTACTCAAGAAACAAGAAGAGAGCCTGTAAGAGCCGAGAAAAAAATAGGTAGAAATCAACCCTGCCCATGTGGAAGCCGGTAAGAAATACAAGCATTGCTGTGGTAAATAAGAATAAAGCCTTATAAATTAAGTAATATTTTAACGCAAACATTTTTGATTGAGGTGATGAAATTGAAAAGACTTTTACAAATTAGTTTAGATACTTTATTGATTTCTATACTACCGATAATTATGTGGATAATTTTAGGATTTACTATAACTAAAGAAATATCAAATGTCTTTTCTCTTACTTATCCTTTACAATTTTTTTATATGATATTTGTTAGCTTATTTGCAATAGGACCTAATATTACTGCAAAGAAAGCTAATAATAAAGATGTTGTTTATTCTAATATGATATTTGGATTATTGATTGTTGGATTATTAACTTTAATATTAGTTATTAATGTGAATACATATATCAAAATAATGAATATGAATATTGATACATATCATAATTTTTGTATTTATTCAATTATTTGGATGTATTTCAGTTTTATCATGCAAATGATTATACAAAAACTTTATTATGATGACAAAAATAATGAATCTAATAAAATAAATATAATATTTAATTTAACTAACTTTATTTTAATAATTATACTCACAAGTATTTTAAAAGATTTTATTGGAATTATTATTACTTTAATAATAGATTTTTTAATAGTATGTATGGTATTTATAAAGTATTATAAAAAAACTAGATTTTGTTTACAAATTAAAGAAAATATTAAATATACATCATTTGATATTTTAAGTAATTTAAGTATGTTTTTAATTTATGGAATAGGATTTGGTAATAGTTTCTTATTTGGTGAAAAATATGCATCAGCAATAAATTTTGAAAGTTTAACAACAGATACACAATGGGATATGTTAGATTCAGTCGACACGGCTTCAAAAATAGATTTAGCTGAAAATAAATTTAATTATAAAGAATTGCTCAAAAATGCATATAAGTTATTATCAATATTAATTTTTACAATATTGATTATGAATTTAACACTTTATTGGTATTTTAAGCCAGATTTGATTATTTTATTAATAATACTAGCTGTTCAAATAATAGATATGTTGATAGATCCATTAAAGACTTTAAGAATGAGTTATATACAAATAAATGATAATAATAAAAAACATAATGTATTTTATTTAATATCAAGACTAATTCGTTTACTATGTTCATTTATACCTAGTGCATTTTGTACATATATTGGTCAGGCTATATCTGCAATCTATTTATATGTTTATTCGTTAGTTGCATGTAGGAATGTAAAAATTTTTAAATTGAGAAATAGTAAATAGTAATTAACTAAAAAATATTGTATACTGAAATTAGTAAATGGCTGCAAACAATGTTTGCAAAAGAAAAAATATTTATAGTAGCAATAATAACACAAATACTATAAATACCGCAGTATTCTCAACTTGCGGTTCGGGCAAAAAGTATAAGAATTGTTGCGAGAAGAATGTTTAAATAGTTTATTACAAAAATTTCAATAATTCAAAAAATAGGTGTCAAAAATCAATTTGTCAGTTAAATTATAAAATGTAATTGAAAACTATTGAAAAATAAGGAGTGTATTCCAATAAAAATGGGTACGCTTCCTTTTTGTACACAATTTTATATAATAGCGAAAACTTAATATGAAAAAAATGCTAATAATATGTAGAAAAATGTCGGAAATTCACATAAAAATTAATTGATTTTTTCCTTTACTTTTAAATTAATGTTTGATAAAATATAGCAAATAATGTTATAATTCGTCTTAATATTATTTTATAAGGAGGGATTTATTTGGATAACTATATAATAGATGATGAAAATAAAATTAATGATGTATTTGATAATATTAAAGAATTAGTAATTAACAGTAGAAATAAAGTGTATAACGCTGTTAATACTGAAATGCTTAATTTGTATTGGAATATTGGAAAAGCAATTATGCAAATACAACAAGGTGATGAAAGAGCATCATATGGAGAAACTGTGCTTGAAAAATTATCTCAAAAATTAACTAACGAGTTTGGAAAAGGATTTTCTACAATAAATTTAAGAAGAATGAGAAAATTTTATTGTTTATTTAAAATTCGTTCAACAGTGTTGAACGAATTAAGTTGGTCTCATTATCTTGAATTAATTAAAATTGAAGAAGAATCAAAAAGAAATTTTTACATGAAAGAAACTATAAATTCAAGATGGAGTGTTCGTGAACTTCAAAGGCAAATTGGCTCATTATTGTACGAAAGATTAGTATTATCACATAATAAAGAAAAAATATTACAATTGGCAGAAAAAGGTCATGAAATAAAAACAAGTAAAGATTTAGTAAAAGACCCATTTGTACTAGAATTTCTTGATATTAAAGAAAATACAGATTATTTAGAATCTGATTTAGAAAAAAATATATTAGAACACTTAAAAGAATTTTTATTGGAATTAGGAAAGGGATTTATGTTCGTAGGTTCACAAGTTAGATTAACATTAGAAGAAGATCATTTTTATCCTGATTTAGTGTTTTATAATAGAATTTTAAAATGCTTTGTTATAATTGATTTAAAAATTGGAAAGGTAACACCTCAAGATATTGGACAAATGCAAATGTATGTAAATTACTATGATAGGGAAATTAGAAGTAAAGATGAAAATCAAACTGTAGGAATATTGCTTTCTACATCAAAAAATAAAACGGTAGTAAAATATACATTGCCAGAGAATAACAAAAATATTTTTTCCTCTAGTTATAAGTTAAATTTACCAACAGAACAAGAATTGATTAATGCTGTAGAGGAAGAAAAGAAAAATATAGAGTTAAATCAATGAATTACAATTATCTATTTAATTTATTTTTTTTATTCTTGTTTATTTATTTTTTTTACTATATAATAGTTATAATAAATAATATTAATATTAAAAATAGCAATATAAAAAGGAGATAAAATATGGAAAAAGAAGTAAAATATGAATATACAAAAACACCACTAAGTTATCAAATAACAGAATATGATTGCGGTTTAACTACAATTATAAATGCATTAAGATATTTATTTAAAAGAGAAGAGATAGAGCCAAGAGTATTAAAAATGATAACAGAATATACTTTAGATAAAACTAATAATAATGGTGAAATAGGAAAAGGTGGAACTTCTATATATGCAATGGAATATCTATCAAAATGGTTTAATGAGTTATCAAATATAAGTAACATGAAATTAGTTACTAAGATAATAAAAGGAAATAAAGTTAATACAAAAAATGAAGATTTAATAGAATGTTTAAATAATGGTGGAGTTGCAATACTTTCAGTATGGCTATCTGATGAACATTATGTACTTTGTACTAGAATAGACGAAAAATATGCTTATTTATTTGATCCTTATTATTTAGATATTGAGTATCTAGATAATGATAGCGCATGCGAGATTATAAAAGATAGACCATTTGAATTTAATAGAAAGGTATTAAGAACAAGACTTGATGAAATGTCAACAAAAAATTTTTCTTTTGTTTCTGGTAAAAAAAGTGAAATGTTAATTATAAATAGAAAAATATAACATTTAGATATTACTAAAAAATATATTGCATATATTAATTAATATGAATGAAAAACTTTAATTTGTTTATTATTACTTTGCTTAATTTTTTAAATAAAATTATAAAAAATAAGGAGGGATAATAGTGAAGAATAGTTTAGCAAATGTAGCTACAAATGAGAATAATAGTAAATGGAAAAATATAATAAAACGCGAAAAAAAACTATATAAAAGAAATAATGATATAAGAACAGAATTTGAAAGAGATTATACTAGAATTATACATAGTAGTGCATATAAGAGAATGAAACATAAAACACAGGTGTTTTTTTCTCCACAAAATGATCATATATGTACAAGACTTGAACATGTTGCGCTTGTAGAATCAACAAGTTATACTATTGCAAAGTATTTGGGATTAAATACAGAATTAACAAGAGCCATTGCTACAGCACATGATATAGGACATAGTCCATTTGGACATCAGGGAGAGAAAGTATTAAATGAAATATCAAAAAGAGATATAGGCGAGAGTTTTTGGCATGAGAAAAATGGCTTAGATATGGTAGATAAAATTGAATTACTTGAAGATCCAAATGGAAATAAGCAAAATCTAAATCTAACTTATGGAGTAAGAGATGGAATAATATCACATTGTGGTGAAATTGACCAAAATAATCTTAAACCAAGAGATGAATATATTAATTTAGATGATTATACAAGACCAAATCAATATGCACCATATACTTGGGAAGGTTGTGTAGTAAAAGTAGCAGATAAAATTTCATATCTTGGTAGAGATATAATTGATGCGATAACACTTGGTATAATAAATAAGGATTTAAAAGAATTATATAAAATACTCAATTATGATACAAATAGAGTAATAAATAATACAAATATAATAAATGATTTAATATATGATCTATGCAATAATTCAAATGAAGAAAACGGCTTGTGTTTTTCAAAAGATGTATATAATATGCTTAATATACTAAAAAAATTTAATTATGAAACAATATATTTATCAAATAAATTAATGCAGTCTACAAGTTACTTTAATCTAGTTTTAAATACTATATATGAGTTACTAAAAAAGTCATATAATGAAGATACATATGCTGAAAAAATTTGTAAAGAATTAGTAGTTGATTTTAAAAGATGGTTAAAAGATTATTGGAATTTAGATAGAAATAAAAATAACAAAAATAATGTAATATTTAATATAAAGGATGAAAAAGAGTATTTAAAAGCCATTATCTATTATATCTCAGGTATGACTGATAATTATGCAATAGATATTTACAATAAGATAATACGATTTTAAATAATTAAAAAAGATATACCCAAAAAGTTTGAGTATATCTTTTTATATATTTAATTTTTATCATTTTTATTCTCTTTTATAGCTGGTGTCTCATAAGTTTCAGTAATTGCACCACCATCAACTGCTGAGTTTTCAAGTGTTGGTTCACTTTCATCAAATATAATTTCAATATCGTCTATATCAGATAAGTCATAAGGTGTAGTATTATCTGAACTATCATTTTTTGAATCATTTGTTTTTGGAGCATGTGGTACTGTATCATTAGGATTAATAGAAGATGTACCATCAGAATTTCTTTTAAATAGTTCTTCTTTTAGTTTAGTAGTAGTATCTACTCCAAATAGATTATCCACTTCATCGTCTTTATCGTCCTCTTTCATAATAATAGTTGGATTATCTGGTTTACTCATCATATATTTTTCAAAATTATACATTTGAGAATGTGACTTTTCTTTATATTTTCCATCTAAGAAGCTTGTTCTACCTTTACCATATATTGATTTACCTGAAGCATTTTTTGTTTTGTAGAATACTTGTCCAAAGCCCATTTCTGCAATTTTATATGCTTCAATTTTCTCTTTCTTCTTGATAACCATTTTAATTTTACCAGAGCCTTTGCTAATACTTGTAGCATCATCAAATGTAACATCTGTATCTGGTACTTTCTTTTTACCAAAGGCAGCTTCCCAATAAGCACTATCTTCTGGTACTGTATCACCAAATACAATTTGCGTTTTAGTATTGGCAAGTACAACTTGTCTATAATATGCTTTACCACTTTTTTCAAGTTGTGATAAGTTTTGTATAGCAATTGTTACGCCACATCTGTATTTTCTAAATAGTGTAAACATAACTTCCATATCTTTAGTGATATATTCAGGAAACTCATCAATGTATAAAAAGTGAGGTGTTCTAGAATCTTCATTACCTTTTCTTCTAAGTACAGCATCTTGGAATTGAAGTATAAAGAACATACCAAATGCTTTAGCTTGTAATATACCAAGTTCACCTTTTCTAGAACAAGCTGTGATTATTTTACCTTCTTCTAATGCTTTATCAAAATCAATTAAATTTTTCTTGCCACAAAGTGCAGCTTTAAGACCGGGATGTCTAACTAAGTTATTTAATTGTGTAATAGCTCCATATAGGAATTTCTCTGTATCTTTTCTACCACTACCACGAGTACCTGGAATTTCAAATCCGTTGATATTTAAAGAAGGTTTATAGAAATTCTTTTCAAAGTATCTAATAAGTAGTTTATATTTCTGCTCAAGTTCTGGTATTTTTTTCATCTCTTCAGTCATTTCTTCAACTGCATCAAAGTTATATAATAATTCTAGCATATCTTCCAAACTTGCAATTTCACCATCATGAAGTATAGGATACATCTCTTTAAGCAAAATTGATAAGTTTTGGAAAGCATCAATTGTAACTTGTGTAAAGAATGGATCTCCAGCTTTACCACCACCAGTACTTTCATACATGGCATTTAAAACATCTGATACAATAGATGCAACTTTAGCTGGGTCTGGAATTGCAAATGGATTAATACTTAATGTTGTTTCAGGTGAAGCAGGGTCAATAGTTAGTACATCAATATCAAAGTTATTTGCTACTCCTATAAATTGAGATATAAAGTTACCATCATTTTCAACAATTGTAATACCTAGATTTTTATATGTTATTTTTCCAGTTGCATTATCTATATATTGCATAACAGGTTTTATTTCATCCATAAAAGCTTCTTCCATACCGCGTTTTGGATGTAAATAGTCTAGTATAAAATTCCTATTAATATATTCGTTAGTAAAAGGTCCAGAAATATATGCTATACCTCTTTTAAGCATCGAGTAACCAATTCTTTTTGAATATTCCCTAAAGAAAAATTTTCTCTCTAAGTCAAGAGCACTCATTGGAAGAAGTACAGTTGCTGTTTTACCTGTACCAGTAGCACCTTGAACAAGTGTCGCTTCATAACGTTTCTTCTCTGGAACTACTACAGGAACAGAAGAACCTTCTGCCTTACAAATTATTGTCTCACAAGTAAATGTACCATTTTCTTTAGTCTTTTTTACTAGAGATAAACCTGAAAAGCCTGCTATAGCTTTTGGTAAATCTTCATCTCTAAATATAATTAAAAAATAATCTAGTATTTTAAATATTGTTACAAAAGGTACTGCAAAACAGAGTGTTTTTATTGCAGGTGGGAAAAACTCAGGATAAGTACTTTTTACTAGTTCATAATTAGGGATTTGTTTAAGTACCCACCATGCTGCATTATTAATATATGTACATGCCATAGAGCCCATGATTATTGCAAGCATTACACAAGTTATTATATAAAAGTTTATTTTTGTATTATCATTCTTGGGAATACCAGAATTTACATAGAAACAATATGCAAGTGGTGGTATCATGAAAAATATTGAATACAAATATGGCGATATATTATTTGCTACTATTGCATCTCCAACTAAAAATGCAAGAAGTCTACCTAGTGAAAGTAGCACTAAGAAAAATGTAATACCATATAAAATATATGTTAAAACTTTATCAGGATTTTTTATATGTAAAGTCTTAAAAAACTTATCCAATTATTATCACCGCCTTTTTTTGTATATAAAATATATAAAAAATATATAATTGACATCTTAGTATTATTCATATATAATGATACTATAAACAAGAGAAAAATTCAAGCATTTTAAAAGAAGTATTTAAAATAATATTGAGGAGAAAAAATAGAATGAAAATAATAGTAGGACTTGGTAATCCAGGAAAAGAATATGATAAAACAAGGCATAATATAGGATGGATGTTTTTAGATTATTTTGCAGATAAGAATAATGTAGATATATCTAAAGAAAAATTAGATAGTAAAATTTGTGAAATTAAGCTAAATAATGAAAAGATTGTACTTGTTAAACCACTTACATATATGAATTTAAGTGGTAATGCTGTAGTAAAATTAAAGAACTGGTATAAAGTAGAAGATGATGATATTATTATAATTTATGATGATATAGATATAAATTTTGGTACTATAAGATTTAGAGAAAAAGGTAGCGGTGGCTCACATAATGGTATGAAGAATATTGTACAAATGTTAAATACAGAGCAAATACCAAGAATAAGAATAGGAATAGGTGGACTAAAACACGAAAAGCAAGATTTAAAAGATTTTGTATTAGAGAAATTTAGGCAAAATGAATTAAATGAATTAAATGATATTTTTAAATTAGTTGAAGAAAAGTTAAATGATTTTCTTGACAAGTAATATAAAAAATGGTATAATATATGCTATATTCCGCACAGAAAAGGTTTAGAAAGTAGAAATACTACCTCAATGGCGAGAGCAAGCAAGAAAAAAAGGAGGAATTTTAAATGTACGCAATAGTTGAAATAAGTGGAAAACAGTATAAAGTACAAGAAGGAGATATAGTTTTTGTAGACAGAATTGAAAATGCTGAAGAAGGACAAGAATTAACTTTTGATAAAGTGCTTTTTGTTTCAGATGGTAAAAAAGTTACTGTTGGAACAGATACTGTAAAAGGAGCAACAGTTAAAGCTTCTGTTGTAGGACATGGTAAAGCTAAAAAGATAATTGTGTTTAAGTTTAAAGCTAAGAAAAATTACAGAAGAACACAAGGACATAGACAACCATATACAAAGATACAAATTGAAAAAATATCTACAGCAACAAGAGCTAAAAAAACTGAAGCTGAAACTGAGCCTAAAGAAGTAAAAGAAGTTAAAAAAGCAAAAGAACCAAAAGAAGCTAAAGAAGAAAAAAAGGCTTAAAGTTTAAAATTAAAATTGAATAATAAAGGAGTGATATAGATGGCACATAAAAAGGGTATGGGTTCTACTAAAAATGGTAGAGATAGTGAATCAAAAAGACTTGGTGCTAAAAGGGCAGATGGTCAATTTGTTTTAGCAGGAAACATATTATACAGACAAAGAGGAACAAAAATACATCCAGGTACAAATGTTGGACTTGGAAAAGATTATACACTATATTCTTTAATAGATGGTGTTGTTAAATATGAAAGAAAAGGAAAAACTGATAAAAAAGTCAGTGTATATCCTGTAGAAGAATAGTTAGAAATAGCTATTCTTTTTTTAACAATAAAAGAGCACTATTATTAAAAATAATGCTCTTTTTTCGTTTTTTAACTATATTTTTTAAGTACTTTATCAACAGTACTTTTTATACTGTTGATAGGAATGCCTGAGGAAATATATTTTTCTAATATATTTGTTAATTCATCCATTTTAGATTGAATAAAATCTATATCTAGTAAATTTTTACCTTTACATACATTCTCGAAAGATATAAAATTTTTCTCTTTCTTTTTGCCAAGTATAATTCTACTATAACAAAAGAACACTGCCCCTTGTCCTTGCATTATGCCTATTTCATATATTTTATTGTTATAGGTGAATTTATACGATAAGGTAAATTCCTTTTTTATAGTAGTTATATAATTAGTTTTTGCATAATTATTAATAGCAGAAAATAAAGAACACAATTTATTAACGTTTTCTAAATCTTCTTTAGATATTTTTTCGGGTTCATACAACCAATCAATATCAGTAAAATTTGGATACCTTTTTGTGAATTTTTCTAGCCATTTAATATAATCAAAGTTTGATATTATTTCTTCTTCCTCTCTTATTTTTTGTTCCATTTTTTGTGCAATTCTATTTGCAGTTCCATTAATTTTTATTGAATTATCTTTATTCATCATTGTTTCCTCCTTTAATTAAAGTTTAGTAATTTATAATTTTTTTTCGATTATATCAAATTGTAATTTATTTGTCAATTAAAAAATAATTGTATAAAATTATAGAAAAATGTCTAGTTTTGTCAAATTACTTTATTATATGAGAAAAATATCACATAATTTATTTTGTGATAGTTATGTTAAAAAATAAAAATAGGCTAATGTTAGAAGAAGGGTATGACTTTTATAAATCAGTGCATGAAAAGACAAAGAAATTATCAAGCAAAGTATTTAAGGAATGTAATAGTTCTATTTTAGAACAATGGCTATATAATCTTGTTATAAATCTTTGTAATCAAGTAATATATAATTACAAATATATATTTTCTAAGCTAGATTTATTTATAATTGCAGATTATAATATAAATATAGCAAGAATATTAGATAATTTTAAAATAGATATTATAAAAATGAAAAAATCTTTGTAATATAAAACAAGCACTAAATTTATAGTGCTTGTTAAATTTTTATTAGTTTGATATTGTTAAAAGAACTTCTATAACTTTATCTGCAGTTTCTTTTATTATTTTAAAGGGAATATTATCTTCTTTTGCAAGAGCAAATATCAATTCGACCAAATTTGTTACATTTTGATTTACTACCATATTTTTATTGCTGTTGTTTTGAATATCGGTAAAATCGATATACTTTTTATTTTTAGCAGATATTCTTTCACAGAATATATAATACTTTTCTGAATTTATAAAATATCCAGATCCTATTTTATAATAATTATTATTATATTTTAAATAATAATAACTTTTATAATCTAAATTGTCATGAACCACTATAGTAGCCATTTTCTTATTCATTTTAGCATAGTGGAAGACTATGGAAATGAAGATATCAAGTTTTGAAATATTATTATTATCTGATTCTTCTTCGTCTATATCTTCCTTTTTTAAGTCGCTGTTTATAAAAAATAGATGGTCTTGTGAAAAAACCCAATCCAAAAATTTTTTATCTTTTAGTATTTCCAGCTTCATTAATTCTTTTTTTATAGCTATATAAGTTGGATTGTTAAACACATTTCCTATTGTTTCTTTAGTATCTTCGTTTTTTATTGCATTTATCATTTTTATTTCCTCCTTTAATCAAAGTCAAATTATATAATTTTTTTAATAATATAATTATATCATGGCACCAATATTATGTCAAGTGATTTAAAATTTAACTTTCAAGCTATAAGTCAATGATATAAATAAAAGTTTTGTAAACCTTTTTTAAATGCAATAAAAAAAGCCTTGAAAAATGTATTTTTTTGTAATATAATTTTTCTATATTTAAAGGAGAACATACTATGAAATTAAAAAAGATAGAATTACAAGGATTTAAGTCCTTTGCAGATAAAACAGAAATAGTATTTTTAGATGGAGTAACTACAATTGTTGGACCAAACGGAAGTGGTAAGAGTAATATTTCTGATGCTTTAAGATGGGTACTAGGAGAACAAAGTGTAAAAACACTTCGTGGTAATAAAATGGAAGATGTCATATTTGCAGGTACACAGGTAAGAAAAAAAGTAGGATTTGCAGAAGTATCAATGTACCTTGATAATACAGATGGAGAACTTCCAATAGAATATAGTGAAGTAGTGGTAACAAGAAGAGTATATAGAAATGGTGAAAGTAACTATTTAATTAATGGTAGCGAATGTAGACTTAAAGATATACAAGAATTGTTTATGGATACAGGTGTTGGAAAAGACGGCTATAGTATTATATCTCAAGGTAAAATTGATGAAATACTTTCATCTAAATCTGAAGAAAGAAGGCATATATTTGAAGAAGCATCTGGTATAGTAAAGTATAGGGTAAGGAAAGAGGAGGCAACAAGAAAATTATCAAATACTGAGATTAATCTAGCAAGAGTATCAGATATATTAGCAGAAATTGAAAATACTATTGGACCTTTAAGTGAGAAAAGTACTAAAGCAAAAGAGTATCTAAATTTAAGAGATAGTTTAAAGACTTTTGACATCTATATATTTATAAATAGTATTGAGAAAAACAAAATTGAGATACAAAAGCTTGATGATGTTATAGCAACATTAAGTCAAGATATTGAAAATGAAGAAAAGGTAACAACAGAATTTGAGAAAAACAAATTAGAGATAAAAAACAGAATCGCAGAAATAACTCAGAAGCAGGAAAGTACAAATACTTCATATTATGAACTTGAGAATGAAATTCAAAGACTTAATTCTTCAATAGACATATATAATTCAAAAATAACTTCATCAAATGAGAATATAGAAAGACTTAAAACTGAGATAGTAGAAGATAATGATAAAATTACTGCACTTGAAGAGGAGATAAAGACTAGGCTTCAAAAAAGAGAGAATATGACTTTAAATAAGGCAAAATTTGAAGAAGAACTAAAGCAGAAAAAGGAAGAATTAGATAACTTGATGAAAAAACTAGATGATAAAGCAAGTAGTGTAGAAGAACTGAAAGTACAAATAGATAGTATGCAAGAGGAAAAATACGAATTAAAGGCTAATATTTCCAGTATGGAAGCAACAATAGAGGCAAATAAATTACAAATAGAAGAGAAGCAAAAAGGGTTTGATAAAAATATTTCTTTAAAAGATAAAATTACTATAGAAAAGCAAGAGATAGTGTCAGTCCTAAATAACAAAGAACAGGAACTAAATAAAAAGCTTGAAATTTTTAGTAGTAATGATGAAAAACTAAGTAGTATGCAAAAAGAACTAGATAGTATTATAGCTAAATATAACGAATTTAATCAAGAAGTAATGACTTTAAAGTCAAAGCATAATTATCTAGTAAATCTTGAAAAAGAAAGCGAAGGTTATTTAAAAAGTGTAAAAGCATCTATTGATTTTGCAAATGAACATTCAATGACAAGTCAAGTATATGGTACTATTGCAAGTATAGTAAGTACTGAAGAAAAATATGAGTATGCGATAGAAATTGCGCTTGGTGGATATTTGCAAAATATAGTAGTTGATACTAAAAAAAGTGCAACAAAAATAGTAAATTTTCTTAAGGAAAATTTACTTGGTAGAGCAACGTTTTTACCACTAGATAATATAAAAACAGTTAGCATTGATTCAAAATCAAAATACCAGAAATTTGATGGATTCATTGGACTTGCAGTAGATTTAGTAAAATATGATAAAAAATATACAAAGGCAGTTCAACTTGCACTTGGTAATACAATTATTGTTGATAATGTTGAAAACGCACTAAAAATTTCAAGTAGTGTTAAAAATTATGCAAGAATTGTTACTCTTGATGGAGAACTTATTGCCCAAACTGGTAGTATCACAGGTGGTAAGCAGAAAAACAAATCAGTAGGTCTTGTTGGAAGGCATAATAAAATAGAGAGTATAAAAGCAGAAATTGAGATAAAGGAAAAAGAACTACAAAGCTACGCGGAAAAAAGAAAAACGCACGAAATATCTATTAATGATATAAGAGAAAAGATGCAAGTTTTAAAAGAAGAAATTGATAATCTAAATATTGAAGTTGCAACATATAAAGAGAAAAATGGAAATATTACAAGAGAATTAGAAAGAATAGAAAAGAGTAAAGAGACAAATAATGAGGATATTATAAAATTAAATGAACAAATTACTACATTAACAGAAGAAATAAATGATTCAAATAATAAGATAGAAGAAATAGATAAAGAAGTAAATGAAAAGCAACATGAAATTGATGTATATGTGTTAGATAATAAAGAAAGTGGAAAAGAACTTGAATATCTAAATGAAGATATACTTAATCTTAAAATCTCACTTTCATCATTTGATGAGAGTGTAGCTTCAATAGATGAGATGAAGGAAAAAATAGAACAAGATATAGAGAACTTTAAAGCAAGTATTACTAGAAGAAAGGAACAATCCGAAAAGTTAAAACAAGATATTGAAGAATTTAATAAAAATATTGAAGAAAGTAAAAATGAAATAGAAGAAAAGAATAAGTTTAAAAATGAATATCAAGAAATTACTAGTAAATTAAAAGTTGATAAAGAAAATATTACTAAAAAACAGGATGAGTTAGAAGTTAAGGTTTTAGAGAGTGTAAAAAGAATAGAAAAAATAAAAGAAGAAAAATCTAAAACTGAAAATAAAAAAATAAAGTTTGATTTAGAAACTGAGAATTTACGTAATAAAATGTGGGACGAGTATGAAATATCTATTGCAGCTGCAAAGCAATTTATAGAATCAACTGCTATAATTGATACTAAAAATGTAAATATAAATAAAGAGGCAGAAAAAATTAGAAAGAAAATAAAAGAACTTGGAGATGTTGATGTAAGTAGTATTGAAGAATATAACAAAACTAAAGAACGTTATGATTTTATAACTACACAAAAACAAGATTTAGAGGAAACAAAGGCTAAACTACAAAACTTAATTAACAATATGACAAGTATAATGAAGTCACAATTTTCTAAACAATTTGAAAGTATTAGAACTAATTTTAATGATACATTTAAGGAATTATTTGGTGGTGGTAAAGCTGAACTTAAATTATCAGATGAATCAAATATACTTGAAAGTGGAATAGAAATAGAAGTACAGCCTCCAGGTAAAAAACTTCAAAGTATGTCACTTCTTTCAGGTGGTGAAAGAGCACTTACTGCTACTGCGTTATTATTTGCAATACTTAAATTAAAATCTCCACCATTTTGTATATTAGATGAAATTGAGGCTGCACTTGATGATGTAAATGTAAGTAGATTTGCTGACTATATAAAAAAATATTCAAAGAAAACTCAGTTTATAGTTATAACACATAGAAAAGGTACTATGGAAGTAGCATCGTCTGTTTATGGTGTAACTATGGAAGAATATGGTATATCAAAGATTTTATCTATGAAATTAAAGTAAATAAAAGTAAATAATTTAAAGCACTAGCAAAAAAACTTTGCTAGTGTTTTATAAAATATTATGTATATAAAAACCTCTGAAATCAAACAAATAGTTGACAAATGTTATGTAATGTGATATAATATTAATTATAAAAAAATAGGGAGGCGATTGTCTAATGATAAACACAACTAACAAAGAGATAGTATCTTTTGGAATGTTAAGGGTTAGGGACTCTTTAAATAATTCAAGAGAAGTCATCTCATTTGAAGGAGCGTATGGAAGAATAGCTAAACTGTATAAGGATAGATTTAAAGATTTAAAATCCTATATACTTTTAAATGCTGCTAAGAAATGCGATCTTTCAGATTATAAAAGTGATGCAAAAGTAATAATTGGCTGTGCTAAAAAACATAATATATATTTGGACAGGCCCAATGATCCTTTGTGTTGTTTATTAATGGGCATCGTTGAATAGGCATAATAATTTAAAATAGAACTAGATTGTTTCTGGTTCTATTTTTAAATTTTAAAAAAATAGTAGAAATATGTAAATAAATGTAGTATAATACTATATGATAAGGTGATAAAAATGTATAATTTTTTCGCAAATGTTGGGAATATAAAATTTGAAATGTTTGGCCCAGTACATATATCATTAATAGCTTTGTTGTTAATTGGTATTTTTTTAATATATTGTTATAGGGAAAAATTAAGAAGTTTAAAATATAAAGAGAATATTAGATATATCTTAGGGACAATATTATTGCTAAATATGATAGTGTATTATGTTGGAATGTTTGCTACTAATACTTTTAATATATATGAAGATTTACCACTTCATTTATGCTTTGTAACAAACTTTTTTATGATATATATATTATTTAAAGGTGATAGGAAATTATATAAAATAATATATTTCTTTACATTTATTGGTCCACTTCCTGCAGTTGTATGGACTGATTTAAAGTATGCTTTTGATACATGTGAGTTTTGGCAGTTTATAATTTGTCATCATTTTATGATACTTACTAGTATATATTTACTTGTAGTACTTAGATATAAAGTAGAGGCTAAAAAAATGATACCTGCGTTTTTAATTGGAATAACATATGTAAGTATAATTACATATGGAAATAGTATATTTCATACAAATTATATAATGTCTACATCACTTCCTGATACTATATTAAAAATATATCCGTTCTTAAGATATATACCACCGCTAATTCCGTTATATTTTGTTGGGGTACTTGCATTTTTAGCTTCATATTTACCAGCATATTTTATAAATAAATTAGATGAAAAGAAAGAAATTAATGAAAATATATTAGATGTAAATCATAAAGTAGCTTAGAAAAAGAACTTAAAGAGTTTAAATTATTCTTTAAGTTCTTCTTTTATTAATCTTCTTTTTGTTTATTTGTTACTTCTTCCATCATAAGTAGATAATCCCATTTTTTATCTACTTCTTTTTGTATCTCATCTATTAAATCTTTATTTTCTTCTTTAAATAGATGTTTAAATCTCTTTTGAGTTTTAAGGAATTCTTCTACTGGTAATTTTTTAGCTGGTTTATATGTAACTTTATATACACCATTTTCTATTTCGTAAAGAGGCCAGAAACAAGTTTCAACTGCAAGTTTAGATATTACAGCTAAATCTTCAGTAGGATAACCCCAACCTCTTGGACAAGGTGAAAATGCAGATATATATGTAGGTCCATCAGTGTATATTGCTTTTTCAGCTTTCTCATATATATCTTTTAAATTACCAAATAGTGCAGTTTGTGCAACATATGGTAAATTATGTTTTACCATTATTTCAGTTAAATCTTTTCTTGGTTGCACTTTACCTTGAGTAACTTTTCCAGCAGGTGATGTTGTAGTATCAGCAAAGTGTGGAGTAGAAGATGATCTTTGAGTACCAGTATTCATATATGCACCGTTATCATAACATACATATGTTATATTATGCCTTCTTTCCATAGCACCAGATAGAGATTGAAGTCCAATATCAAGAGTACCACCATCACCACCAAATGCAATAAATTTTGTTTCTTTATCTTTAGAAAGCTTACCTTGTTTTTTTAGTGAATTATAAGCTGTTTCAACTCCAGAAAGTGTTGCAGAAGCACATTCAAAAGCAGAGTGTATAAAAGATACATTTTTCCATGATGTATATGGATAAATACATGTTGAAACTTCTAAACATCCTGTTGCTGCTGCTACAACTGCATTATCTTCCTCTTTTAAAGCTCTAAGTACAGCATTTATTGTTACGGGAGCACCACATCCTGCACACATTCTATGTCCACTTACTAAACGATTTTGTTTTTTTACTACTTCTTTTAAATTATATGGCATTATTTTTCACCTCCATCTTCAAGTTCTAAATAATATGTAGTTTTATCTACTTTTCCAGTTTTAGCTATATTTTGTAAATTATTATATACTTCTAAAATGTCATCTGTTTTTACATCAAAACCACCAAGTCCATATATATAATTTACAGTATTAACATGGACATTACTAGAATACATAGCTGATGTAATTTCAGAAAATAAAGGTCCACAATAGCCATTTACACTATCACTTTTATCAAGAATTGCTAAAGCTTTTAGATGTTTTAATTCATTAGGTATTTCGTTATATGGTAATGGTCTAAATGCTCTTGGTTTAAGGAGCCCAGCTTTTATATTTTTCTCTCTAAGGCTATCTACAACGTCTTTTGCAGTTCCAGCAGTTGAGTTTAAAACTACAATACCAATTTCTGCATCATCTAATTTATATTTTTCATATAACTCGTATTTTCTTCCAGTAACTTTTGCAAATTCTTCTGATACTTCTTTGATAATATCTTTTGCATCCCTCATTGCATCTGCAATATCTTTTCTATGTTCATAGTAGTATTTTTGCAAATCTAAAGGTCCCATAGAAATATTTCTCTTTTCATCAAGTAAATATTCTTCTGGTTTGTATGTTCCTACAAATTTTTGTATTTCCTCATTTTCCATTAGTGTTATATTTTCTACTGAATGTGAAGTTATAAAACCATCATAACATACCATAACAGGAAGTTTTGCTTTCTCAGCAATTTTTACTGCCATTACAGTATTATCATATGCTTCTTGGTTATTTTCACAATATAGTTGTATAAATCCTGCATCTCTTACTCCCATTGAATCCGAATGATCATTATGAATATTTATAGGTGCAGATAAAGCTCTATTTGCAACTATAAGTACGATAGGAAGTCTTAGTCCAGAGGCGATATATAACATTTCAAACATAAGAGCTAAACCTTGAGATGAAGTTGCACTCATAACACGGCTTCCAGCAGCAGATGCACCAATACAAGCAGATATAGCACTATGCTCACTTTCAACAGGTACAAATTCAGTTGTTACACTACCATTTGCAACAAAGTTAGAAAAGTATTGTGGTATTTCTGTTGAAGGAGTTATAGGGTAAGCTGCTACAACATCTGGATTAATTTGTTTCATTGCAGTTGCTACTGCTTCATTTCCACTTAATCTTTCTCTAATTGACATAGTATAATTCTCCTTTCTAATCATTATTATTATCTTTCATTTCAATAGCATTAAATGGACATACTTTTGCACATACGCCACATCCTTTACAATAGTCAAGGTCAATGCCTACTAAAATGTTATCTTTTTGCTTTATACAAGCTTCAGGACAAAAAGGAACACACATCATACAATTTTTACATTTATCTTTACTGTGATTTGGTGTTCTTGCTCTCCATGCACCTGTTTTGAATTCTACTGAATTTCCATCTTTTAATATATTACTATTATTCATAAAATTATCCTCCTACTATCTCATCAAAACCTCTTTTTACAGCTTCCATATTTGGTGCAATAACTTCAGGTTTTCTAACAAATTTATGCTTAAAAGAGCCTTCCATTTCTTTTAAAAGTTCATCTTTAGACATTATATCTGCAATATGAACTATAGCTGCAAGCATTGCAGTATTTGGATAATTCGCTTTAAGTAACTCTCTACTTATTTTAGTAGCATCTATTGTATATAGTTTTCCAGTGTAATTTCCAAGTTTTTCTCTTAAAGTATCAATATCTTGATTTGTATTAATTAAAATTGCACCATCTTCTTTAAGTCCGTCTAATACATTAACAGTACCAATTAAAGAGTCGTCAACTATTACAACATAGTTAGGTTCATATACATTTGAATGTACTCTAATTGGTGTTTCACTTATTCTGTTGTATGCAGTAATTGGAGCACCCATTCTCTCAGGTCCATACTCTGGGAATCCTTGAATATATTTACCTGTATTAAATGCTGCATCTGCAAGTAATAAAGAAGCAGTTTTAGCACCTTGTCCGCCTCTACCATGCCATCTAATTTCTATCATAATATATTCCTCCTTTTTCTATTAATATATATGTATATTAATAACTATAGTATACATCATAAGATACAAAAAAACAAG
>CANPWO010000017.1 GCA_947584535.1 uncultured Clostridia bacterium | reverse complement strand
GCAATATTATATATTGATTTTTGGTTTTGTTCTTTTAGTCGTACAGCAATGAGTACCACTATATCTATTGCTGTTACAGTTTCGCCAAATGTACTTGCCCAATTATCAAAATGTTCTAAATCATTTTTTCTTAATTCATCATATTGCAAATACCTTTGCATAGTATATAACTCTGCCATACTATTTGATACAGGTGTACCTGTTGCAAAAACTGTACCTTTTCCTCCAGTCAACTTATCTAAATACCTACACTTCATAAATAAATCAGAACTTTTTTGAGCCTCAGTTTGTGCTAGTCCACCTATATTTCTCATTTTTGTATATAAGAATAAATTTTTGTAATTATGGGCTTCATCTACAAACAACTTATCCACGCCTAATTCTTCAAATGTTACAACATCATCTTTTCTTTCTTGTTTATTAAGTTTTTCAAGTTTTATTTCTAAAGACCTTTTTGTCTTTTCTAATTGTTTAATTGTATAACTTTCTCCATGATTAATTTTAACATCTGCAATACCTTTAATAATATCTCCAATTTCTTCTTTTAACAACTCCTCTTGTCTTTCAATTGACATTGGAATTTTTTCGAATTGAGAATGTCCTATAATTATTGCATCAAAATCTCCAGTAGCAATTCTAGAGCAAAACTTTTTTCTATTTTTTGTTTCAAAATCTTTTTTGGTAGAAACAAGTATATTAGCAGAAGGATATAAGTTCAAAAATTCACTAGCAAATTGTTCTATGATATGATTGGGTACAACAAATAATGGTTTTGTACATAATCCGAGCCTCTTACTTTCCATTGCAGCTGCAACCATTTCAAATGTTTTTCCAGCTCCTACTTCATGTGCTAATAAAACATTATTTCCATACAAAATGTGTGCTATAGCATTTAATTGATGAGGACGAAGTTTTATTTCAGGATTCATTCCTACAAATTCTATATGTGATCCGTCATATTCTCTTGGTCTAATAGAATTAAATTTATCGTTATAAATTCTTACAAGTTTATTTCTTCTTTCTTGATCTTTCCAAACCCAATTTAAAAATTCTTCTTTTATTGTATCTTGCTTTGCACATGCAATCGCTGTTTCTTTTTTATTTAATACTCTCTTTTTTTTGCCATCATCATCATAATATACATCAAATATCTTTACATCTTTAAGATTTAGTGTTTGTTCTATTATTTTATAGGCATTTATTCTATGCGTTCCATAAATAGAAAATGCTTTTATATTATTTCCATCAGAACTTTTATTTTCTATATACCATTCTGCATTTATATTTGAATATTTTACATTTATATCATCTTGCTTATATATAGGTGTTTCTAATAATTCAAAAATGAACTGTTCTATAACTTCTGGTGGTATCCAAGTAGATCCTAGTTTAATTCCAATTTCATTAGCAGTTAAGTCTTTTGGCATAACTTCCTTTAATTTTTCTACATTTATTTGATATTCTGGATATTGGTCTACTAAACTTTCTGCAATTTTTAATTTTTCTCTTATGTTTCCTGATAGATATTCATCTGATGTAACATATATTTCTTCTATTGGAACTTTAAATATTACTCCTTTTAATTCATTTATTATTGTATCTTTATCTTTTCCTGTTAATTTAGACATATAGTCTAAATCAACTTTTGCTTTTTCTTGTATTGATAATATTAAAGCTTCATCAGAAGTATCAACTTCTTCAATTACTTTTTTACTTTTTATTGTCCTTTTAGTAAATATATCTGCTTTTCCAATAAACTTCCCATCGCTATCAAGTTTTTCTAATGAGCATAATAGAAAATAACTACTATCATCAAAAAATATATTCTCATTTGCTTTTGAATTTATTAAGCCATATTCTTTGACAAAATTATCATACAATTGATTAAGTATTGACTGTTCAATAAATATTTCTTCATCTGAATAATCTTGCATTTGATAATCTATAATTTTTCTTAATTGATCTCTTAAAACAATTAATCCTTTAATTCTATTTTGATTCGTTAATGTCAAACCATCTTGCAATATCATTTTTGAATTTTCTCTAAAATAGATTTTATCATCTACTATTGTATAAGAAAAATTCTTAACATCAGGTGTTGCAGGAATAGATATATCTTCATCTTCATCTTCAATTTCATTTTCAATTGAAATATTTTGTATTTCTCCTTTAATATTATTAATTGCATTATTTAAACTTACTTCTAAATTCTCTCCATCTAATGCTTTACAAGAAGAATCATAGCCATATTGTGTACTTTCTATTTCCATTTTTCCTAAAATCATGTTTGGATGATCTACAAAATATTTATTCATTGTGATACCATTTTCATCGGTATCTAAATAAACCCAACTAGGCATAATATCAGTTAAATTATCTCTCTTTTTTAAAAATAAAATATCTGCTGTTACTTTAGTACCTGCGTTTTTGAAAAATGTATTATCAGGTAGTCTAATTGCCCCCAAAAGTTCTGCTCTTTGAGCAATATACTTTCTAACTTCAAGTTTTTCTTTATCCATAGTTCCTTTAGAAGTAATAAATGCTATTACACCTTTTGGTCTTACTTTATCTAAAGTTTTTGCGAAGAAATAATCATGTATAAGAAAATTATATTTATCATATCTTTTATCATTTATTTTAAAATCTCCGAAAGGTACATTTCCGATTGCAACATCATAAAATGAATCTGGCAAATCAACTTTTTCATAACCTTTTATATTTATATTGGCATTTTGATATAGTTGCTTGGCTATTCTTCCACTAATACTATCAATTTCAACTCCATAAAGTTTTGATTTACTCATTTCTTGTGGCAACATACCTAAAAAGTTTCCGATACCACAACTAGGTTCTAAAATATTTACTTCTTCTGCTCCCATATTTTGTATTGCTCTATAAATAGCTTTAATAACAATAGGTGGTGTAAAAAAAGCAGTTAATGTACTTGCTCTTGCAGAAGTATATTCATCAGGTGTTAACAATTCTTTTAATTCTTTATATTCTTCTGTCCAATTTGTTTTATTCTCATCAAAAACATCTGGAAGTCCTCCCCAACCAACATATTGTGAGAGTGTTTCCTGTTCTTCACTATTAGCAAATCTTTTTTCTTCTTCTAATTTCTTCAATAATTTTATTGCCTCTATATTTTTTCTTACTTTTTCTTTAGGCGTACCTTCCCCTAAATTATTATTCTTTATATGAAAATTGAGCTTATTTTGTTGTTCAACTGTTTCAGGATTTTCAACGATTTTATGCGTTTCATTTCCAAAATTTCTTTCATTATTATTATATAGATTTAAAACTCTTAAATAGCTTTCCTCTCTTGTAATTGGATAATGTGTTGTTTCAAGCATCGTCATATCTAATAAAGATATTGTATCTTTTTCTTTATTATAAGCATCTACTCTATACTTTCTATCACTTTCTAAATAGATTATTTGTCCAATTTCAAAATTTTTAGTATCTTCTTTTTCTGACTCAATTGTATAATTAATATTTTCATTTCTATCATCTTTTGTAATACTTTCATTTTTCTCACTTGTTATATAATCCATATCTTTTTGTGATATTTCTTCTAGTTTAGTATTTGTTAATTCTTCAATACCAGTAAATTCAGCTAATCGTTTTCTAATACTCATTAAATTTTCATTATCTTCGTTATCAGAATATTCTAGTAAGCCTCCGTCTAGCTCATTTCCTAATTTATCATAAATTTCATAATAATAACCTTCTTCATTTGTATGAAAATGAAAATACTTATCATCTTTTAGCTTGTAATTTTTTTCTATATTTTGAATATCTATTTCTTCATCATTATTTTTATCTTCGTTAAAAATCCTATCAAATGCCCACTTTTCACTACTATAGTCATTATTTAACCAATTTTGGTATTCTCTTTTTTCATCATCACTTAAGTATCTATCTAATTTTATAAGTTCTCCTATTCTCTTTTCTATATTTAACCAATTAATTTGCATTGTAGTATTAGAGTTTGTTTTAGTTAGTTTTAGTCCTTTATTTTGTGAATATTCTTTCCATACTTCATCAAGTCCTCGTACTGCATTAGTACCATAGTAACCAAATTCTGATTTTAAAAATTTTCTTCTTTCTTCTGAAGAAAATGTTTCTTGATAAAGACGATAAACCCTAAATTTGCCATTTGTAGTTCCTGTTCCATCTAGTAATACATTATCTATCATTTCTTGTGTAAAAGAAAAAGCAGGAGTATTTTCAACTTCTGCTTGCATTTGTATATTTTCTATTTGATGCTCTACACTTGGTAATTCTTTAATTGGTGGCACATAACTATCAGAGAATAAACTTAATTGTAAATTAATTCCTGTATCACTATCTCTTGTGCTTGTTCTTTGATTGCGTTCATTTGTCCTACCCATTCCATTTGATTGTTGACTTTCATCATTTCGTTCACTTTGAATTTCTCTGCTAATTGTTTGATTATTTGTTTTACTCTCCTTTGTGCTGTCATCTCTATTTCGCTTAAATGTTCTTCCATTTTGCCATATAGCATTAGCTCGTTGTATAATCCCTTTTTGTGCTGTTTTAGATAATTCAGCCTCATTCTCGAGTATGTACCCTGTACCAATTTCTTCGTTTTTGGTAATGCCACTTGTGGTATTTGATAATCTCCCATTTGTTTGTAAATTATATTTTTCATAATTATCTTTTCCCCTTTCTATTTCTTTAATTTTATTATAATCATCTATATAATTTTTTACAAATGTATAATTTTTATTTTTTTCTATAATATTTATTATATTATAAATTTGTTTAAGTTCTGTTTTAGCTATATCACAAATAATAGTACCAAAATTTGTTATTAATCTTTTATCACTAATATTACTTATATAATCAAATTTATTAATATTAAAATAATTAAGAGGATTTAGATTACATCTTTTCATTACTATATAAGATATTGAATCAGTTATTAAAGCTATATAACTATCATCATTAATCTTAATATCTTTTTCATTATTAATTTCACTTAAATATTCTTGCAAATTATCTGTAACTAAATTTAAACTTGCAGAATATATAGCACTCATTAAATTATCTTTCATAATCAAATTTCCAAAATTTTTCTCTAATGCTTCTATAATTTCATTATGATGTTTTTCTTTAACTTCCCAAAGTTTATATTCTTCATTTAAACCACTAAAAGTATCAGAAATGTCAAATACATGTCTTATAATATTTCTTCCATTTTGAATAGAAATAAGAGCTATACCTTTTGAGCCTTTAACAACCCACCTTTTAAGCTGTTTGTTCCATGTTTCAATGTCTGCACATGCAGTAGCCTCTGGTTTTTGAGCAAATATTAATACTTGTTCAAAGAAATCATATTTATAATTATAACTTGCTGTATTTAAAAAATTAATCCAATTTTCTGCACTAGATGTAATTTCATTAATAGTATCATTTGATAATTGATTAATAAGTTGATACTTACTTGGCATTACTTTTCCTCCTTTCCTTCTTCTTTTGAGTTATAATTAAAATATTCAATAGTATTGTGATTTTTTATATATTCTCGAAGAAGAATAATATTCTTTATATCAATATCATTTGTTATATTCTTTAAATCTTCTAATTTTAAATTTAATATATCTTTTTCAGTTGATTTTCCTATTTTTATTAATTTATTATAAGTAACAAGTCTTAAATTTTCTTTTTTTTTAGGCATTCTTGCACCCCCCTTTATATAATTAAAGAGAGATTGAAATAACAATTCAAATCAATCTCTCTTGTTATGATTAATCTTTTTTATTCTTTTTATTTCTTATAATTATAAAAATAATTCCAACCAATGTTAAGCCTATTATAAAAAGAATTAATCTAATATTAAAATTATCGCTTGTATCAGGTATATCAATTTTTTCATTTTCAAATAAAAACTCTATTGTATCATTTTTTTCATTCATTTGTGTACCGTCTACAAATATTCCTTTTTCATTAATTTCTACTTTAACAATTTTATTAGATAATTGATAATCTTTTGGTGCTTTATTTTCTTTAATATAATATGTACCATATCTTAAATCTTCAAAAGTAACTGTTCCGTTACTTTTATTTGAATTTACTTCTTTTATTAAATTTGTACACTTAAAATCTTTATAAATTGCAAATGAAAAGCTATCTTTAATTATATTTTTAGTAGTTGCGTCTACTTTTAATATTCTTATGTTTTTAAGTATTGGCATATCTTTCATTTCTATAAGTTGTGTTTCTTTATTTTCGTTTACAGTAAACTTAATACTTTCTGCTATCTCATATCCATATGGACAAGTCTTTTCAGTTAAAGTATAAATTTCTCCTTCTATAAGTCCTTTTACATAGTGTTCTTCTTTTCCAGAAATCCAACTATCTATAATATTTCCGTCTTTATCAGTAACTTCTAACTCTGCTCCCTCTAATTCTTTGTCTGTAACTAAATCAGTTTTCTTTACACTTACTCTTTTGTCTATCATATTTATTTTTTGTGTTTCTTTATCACTCGTTACTGTGAACTCTATACTATTTGAAACAACATAACCATCTGGTGCATAGTTTTCTATTAAAGTATAAGTTTCTCCCTCTATAAGTCCTTTAATTCTATGTGATTCTTCAGTTGATACCCAACTATCAACAACCTCTCCATCTTTATTTAGAACTTTTAATTCTGCACCATTAATTTCTTTTCCACCAATGTCTTTTTTTGACATTTCTACTACTTTATCTATCATTTTAATAATTTGAATTTCTGACGAATTTTGTACTTTAAATTTAATTTCTGTGGCTTTTACATAGCCATCTGGTGCGATTTCTTCTCTTAAAATATAAGTTTCTCCAACTTTTAGCCCCTCTATTATATGAGCATCTTGTGTTGATGTCCAACTATCAATAACTTCATTATTTTCGTTTAAAATTGTTAATTTTGCTCCAACAAGTTCTTTTTCTCCTGTTATATCTTGTTTTGAAATTTTTATTTCAGTAGTTTTATTTTCAATGTTTAATTCTATAACATACTCTTTAGTTTTGGTATCAGTTTGTGTAAATACAACTTTATGCTCTGTTCCATCTAATACTGCACCATCAATTGTTGTAAGTTCTTTTAAATGATATTTTCCCATTGGTAAATCTGTAATTGTTAATGTTCCATCAGCATTGAGATTATATTGACCAACTACTGCACCTTTTTCATATATAGTAGATCCATCTGCATAATCAATTATTTTTTCATCAGTAACAAGTTCAAAAGATATTTTTGTATAATCAATATTATCAATTAATGTTTTATCAATATCTTGCCTTAAATCAACTATCTTATTTATTTTTAATGTACCTGTTGGTTTTTCATTTTCTACTGAAACAATAATCCAAGCATCTAAATCTTTATCGTAATTTAAAGTGTTATTTTTTTTATTAATTTCAAAAATTAATTCTTCATCTAATTGAATAAAACCAGTTGGAATTTTTATTTCATCTATTTTATATTTTCCTGCTGGAAGTTTTGTTTCAGTTTTTACTATTCCCTGATTATTAGTTGTCCAAGAATCATAATATTTATCTCCAACTTTACATTGTACTCTTTCCCATTGTTTATTATCATTTTGTTTGTATAATGAAAATGTTGCATTTGAATATGTAACAAACTTTCCTGTCTTTTTATCTAATTTTTGCAATTTTAAATATGATTCAAAAGGTAAATCATTTGCTACCATTTCTTTAACTGGAATTTTGCTATCTTTATCAATTTGAACATAAAAATCTTCAACTGTTTCAATAACATCTGATGGAGTATATGTTTCTCTAACCATATAATTTCCATAAGCAAGTAATCCAGAAACTCCATGACCATTACTTCCAGTTCTAAATATTGAATATTCATCACTTGCATATTCATCTAAATGTTTTAATGCCTCATCAAAACTTCCATAAAATTGAACATATTTAGTTAATATAGCAGTAAACTCGGCATTAGATACATATTCAGCAATACTATTATTGTTTGTAGTAACTTTTATAACTTCAAATGGAGCTTTTTGTACTTCATTTTTTACTGTATCAAGAACTTCTATTACTTTTGTATTGCTATCTTTATAATTAAATATTTCATCATAAATTTTTGCATCTTGTGTATAACCTGTTGGAACTGTTGTTTCTTTAGCATAATATTCTCCCATAGGTAAACCAGATAACTTATTTCCATTTACATTTATATTTGCAGGTGTAGAATTATTAATTATTTTTACACTAGCTACTCCATACTCATTAAAGATATAATTTGCAATTGCTTCATCTTTTGAAAAATATTTTATTGTTTCTTTTTTATTATATATATCATTCTTTGCATATAATGTATAAACTGCTCCATTTAATGTAGCATCTCCGTGATGAGAAGTACCATCAACTCTATTTGAATTTCCAGTTTTTATATCTGTTTTTATAAGACTTAAATCTCCAGTAGGTTCTTCATCTATAATAGCCTGTTGTGTAGTTTCTTTTGAAATAACCTCAACAGTATAAGTATTTACATTTAAAAGATAACCGTTAGGTACTGACTTTTCTTTTACTGTATATGTACCTCTTTGTATTTTTTCTAAAGTTATTTTTCCATTCTGAACAGTAACATCACCATTATAGCCGGGTCCTTTAACTGTAAAAACTGCTCCATCAACTAAATCACCATT
This sequence comes from uncultured Clostridia bacterium, assembly GCA_947584535.1. Classification (GTDB taxonomy): domain Bacteria; phylum Bacillota; class Clostridia; order TANB77; family CAG-465; genus CAG-465. The sequence continues at coordinate 22,627 of CANPWO010000017.1, read as the reverse complement.
TGTATTTAACTTACTCAATTGTAAATTTCCTGTTAAATTAATTTTCATACTAAATGACATTGTTACAGGATCATTGTAACTCATTGCATAAAGTTGATTTTGAACACCATCTGGAAAATTAAAGTAAATAGTAGTATCTGTTTCTTTTGTTTCATCTTTTATTAATCCCCAACTTTTTAAAGTTGCATCTGATAACCTATAATTTTCAGTAGTACAATTTTTATCAACTGTAATTGTAAGTGTATTTTCTCCTTTATTATGAGTTATTCTAATACCTTCAGATAAACTTTTATCAATGCTATTATAATCTTTTAAAACACCATTGGTATCTGTAATAACATTTGTAGCACCTGCATCAATATTTACTGTTGATGCGTCAAAACTTGGTCTTTTTTGTATATTATCGATTTTTTCATTTATTTTATTCTTAAATGCAACATATTCTGTTTGAGTAGCATTATCAATAAATACTCCATCACTTTGACCTAAAACTTCCCAAATATATACTTGCGTAAACACATAATCTTTTTTTGTAGAAACCATTGCTTTATCAAGTATATATCCATCAACAACATAATCTTTATGTTTTGAGTACCATCCAACATAAGCTATCTTACACGCTTTTTTTATTTTTGGATCAGTTGGTATATAATAATTTCCATTTTGCACTACACCACTTCTAAAATCGACTAAATTTTGAGTACAAAATACTGTTATTCTCTCATTTGTGTCTAAATTTACTAATCTTCTTATTAAAACTCCTGTGCCTAAATTTGAATATTCAGTAGGTTTCATACCTGAATCATACTGTCCACCACTCCATCTAGCACTTCCAGAGCCTGATAAAGCAAATATAGGGCTCATAAATTGAATTAATATATTAATTAAAAATACTATAGCTAATAATTTTGTCTTTATTTTCTTCATTTTTTATCTCTCCTTTAACAAAAAAAAGCCAAGACTGTAAATCTTGACTTTTAAATTTATTTTTTATCTATAATAAAAATTTATTGTCCATTTTGAACAATATGGACATGTCCAAACTTCATAACCATATGGGCAACTTTTATAATAAGTATCATCATCTATTTCAAATTTTTCCCATTTTTCTCCCAATTTATTTATCAAATCGTTATAATAAGCTATTGCCTCGCTTTTACTATTAAACCATTTATTTGAATTTCCAACTCCAGTACCATGATTACTTATGGTAGTACATCTTAATATATCATTTTTTTGTGTGCTTGGTTTTTTAGTTTCCTGTTGTACAGTTTCTTTTTTTGTTGTCTTCTCTGAATTACTAGATTCTGACTTAATGGGTGTTGAGGTAACAGCATTTTTAGTAACATTTTGAGAAATATTTGCTGAAGTACTTTTTATTGTTGAATTATTTGTTTCTTTTTTAGTCTGTTGTGTATTTATATTATTCACATTTTCCACATGATTTTCTTGTTTTTCATTTACTTGTTGTTCCTCCTGTTTTTCTTGTATTGGTTCTTCATTTATTTCTTTTTCTTCTAACTGATTACTTATAGTAGTGCTTTTTAATATATCACTTTTCTTTAATTTATAAAATCTAACTCCTATAAAAATACTTGCCACCAAAATAATACTACATGCTAACAAAAAAATATATTTCTTTTTCATTTTACATCATCTCCCTATGATTAATTATACATGTATTAAAATATATAGACAAATCTATAAATTATTAAAAATATATTATTCTTTTAGTATGTAATAGTATGTATTTAAAAGGGGTTTGTAAGGGGGAAAATTTGTAATTAGTTCACACATATATTTAATCTATCTTAATTCTCTTTGTTGTCGTTGCCTTTCTTTTTTTATATATTCTTGTACACACATTATTATAAAGTCTTCTACTTTTCCTGCTTGTTTAATTCTACTTGGTATATATTTTTCAATTTTTTCATTATGTATTTTTATAAAGTCTTTTTGATTTGGTTTTTCATTATCAAGTAATTGTTCTATTTTTTCTTCAGTTATAGTTCCCTCTTGTTGCATTTTTTTTAAAACTATTGCTTGACTTAAACTTGGAGAAACTTCATCATATTCTAATTTATTTAATACAACATACTGATTTTCTTCTGATAGATATGATAATTCTACAGCAGGTCTAAAGGCTATTCTTTTTTTATCTACTTCATCTAATAATTCAGGGATTAAATTAGTGAGTCTTATATATCTATAAACTTGTGATGCACTATCGCCATTTTCACTTCCTATTTTCTCATCTGTTCTTAACTTCGTTTCCATTGGAAACGAAGTTAAATCATTTCTTTTTCCCTGATGTTTAATTGCGTCATATTTCATTTTATAAGCAATAGCTTTCTCGCTAGGTAGTATTTCATCTCTTTGAATATTACTATCAACCATTAAAATTGTTGCCTCATCATCGGTTAAATTTTTAACAATACATTTTATTTTTTTTATTCCAGCTAATTCACATGCTTTTTTTCGTCTATGTCCAGAAATCATTTCATAAGTATTATTTTTCTTTGGTCTAACAATAACAGGAACTATCACTCCATATTCTTTTACACTTTTAATCATTTCTTGCATTTTTTCATCATTTTGTACTTTAAATGGATGATTTGGAAAATCTGTTATCTTATTTATATCAATTTCATCAACTTTTTCTAATTTTTCATAATCTCTTTGCTCTTGTGTAGAAAATAAATCATCTAACTTTGGAAGTTTCATTTCTATTTCTGAATTTTTCATTTTCGATAACCTCCTTTGCAAGTTTACTATATGAGTCTGCAACAACACTTCTTTTATCAAACTCAAATATACTATTACCTGTTGAACTTGACTTTGCAGTATTTATAGCTTTTGGAATTTCAGTATTATAAATTTTTATATATTTTCCATAGTTTTCTTGTAATATATTTCTAACATTTTTAGATAGATTTGTTCTTTTATCTACAAGTGTTAATAGCACTCCACCAATAGTTAAATTAGAATTAATTTGCTTATTAACTCTGTTAACTGTATTTAATAAATGTCCCATTCCTTTTGTTGCTAAATATTCACATTGAACAGGAATAATTACTTTATCACTACAAGCAAGTGCATTAATTGTTAATAAACCGAAGACTAGGCATACAATCAATTAGAATATAATCATACTTGTCCTTTATCTTACTTATAGAATTCTTTAAAGTAAATTCTCTACTCATTGCATTTACAAGAGAAAATTCTATAGCTGATAAATCTAAATTTGATGGTATTAAATCAACTCCTTCTTTATGATGCAAAATCACATCTTCTGCATTTACTTCATTATCATATATTACATTAGACATCAAAGTACCTATTGTATTTTGAATTTCATCTTGATTATAATACCCTAAACATGTAGTTAAATCTCCCTGTGGATCGGCATCAATTAATAAAACTTTTTTTCCATTTTTTGCAAGAGCTACTCCTAAAGAAAAGGTGGTAGTTGTTTTACCAACACCACCTTTTTGATTAGCTATTGAAATAATTTTACTCATCTATTTCCTCCTCAATTATTTATCTTATTAATAGTAATATAAGTGTCTTTTCTATCAAAACACTTAGAATAATCAATATTATTATCAATACAATAAACATATTCTTTAATTGCTTTATTTATAGCATAAAATATAATTTTTTCATTTATATTTGATGATTTATATTTTTTTAATTCTTTTAATATGCCATTTACAAATACCATATCTTCTATATCAAATTCATAAAAATCCTCAAAATCTGGTAGCTCTTTTTTAAAGGATTTTATATATACACCATTTAGTAAATTATAAATTATATCTATAAGTTCTATTACTGATTGCAAAAAATTATTTGAAACTAAATTTAATATATTATTTTGTTTTTTAAACATTTCTTTTATATCTTTTTCATTTCTATTTTGCTTTGCATATTTATTAATTATATTTTCAATTATTGTTCCTTCATAAAAAATATGCTTTTCTAATTCTCTTAAATCTAATATTTTTGATATAGTACAAGTTAAATATTGTGTTAATAAATATTTAACTTGTTTATAATACATTTTTGTATCATTATTATTTATTGATACTATTATTTCATTTGTTATTTTTTCTTTACTTTTTTCATTTCTTTTCATAATTTCCACCTTTCTTTATACAAATAAAAAAAGAATATGCTACTTTTTATTCTAATGATAATCTACATTTATAAAAACAATTTTTAAAAAATTCCATTTTATTACTTTCACTATCCATATACTCCTTTAAAGTCAAAAAAACTATCTTAAATTTAATTAAGATAGTTTTCCAATGGCAAAGTATCTATTATATACAAAAAGTTCTAACAAAGTTCTAACATTTTATTCACAAATTAGAAAAAAGTCATTATTTTCTGTAAGCCTTATTATATCTAAATTTGTTAACAAAAAGTCTAAAAAGTGCTTATATTTCAATATTTTAACTAATGTTAAAATATGTTAAATAGTTCTAACTTATAAATAGCTTATAAAACTTAAAATCCTGCGGGAGTCAAATCCCGTACCGGTTCGATTCCGGTCTTTCGCACCAAGCAGTGATATAATATTACATAATAATTTAAAATAAAGTTCTAACACTTTATTATTTTGAAACAACTTAATTCTGCATAATTAAGTTGTTTCTTTTTTTAGGCATAAAAATAATGCCAGAAATTTATTCCGACATTATTTTTTATAAGCTAAAGATTATATTTACTCCAATCTTTAATTCTGTTATATACAGGTACAGGTTTTCTCTTATGCTCTGTAATTCTATGTTGCCTTTCAATCTTGGCCTTTGCATCAAAATCTGTATCACCAGTAAGAATATATTCTTCAACTTGTGCATACTTAAATTTAAGTTTTTCTTCATCTGTTTCGTTACTTATACCATCACTTGGAGCTTTTTTACAAATTTTTGCCGGTATTCCAATATACTCGCCTATTTTGTACACATCTGATACAAAGAATTCCCCGAGTAAATTAAAATCACTAGCACCATCACCAAATTTAGTATAATAACCAACAAATATTTCACAAAGGTTACCAGTACCTACAACAAGTGCATTTTCAGTTGCAGCAATTGCATAAAGTGCTGTCATTCTAAGCCTTGGCTTAATATTTATAATTGCCTCTTTACTTAAAGTATTACCATAACCGATTTCAATAGAGCTTATCATTTCATCAACAACCTTGTCAAGTTTAACATTAATACATTTTGTACCAAATGTTTTAGCAACAAGTAGTGCATCTTCTCTATCTTCTTCTTTAGAGTAACACGGTAAAGTAACGGTAAGCACATTTTCTTTACCAAGAGCATTAGCAAGAAGCCCTATAACAACTGCAGAATCTTTACCACCACTATTTCCAACAACTGCTTTAGTGAAGCCGTTATCTTTGAAATACTGCCTTATATAATTATAGATTCTTGGTATTTCAATCTCTAATTGTTTATTTGTAAGCATTGTATTTTTCCTCCTTTATCAACCCGCAAAGCTATGCTCAGCAATAAGCTTTTCTTTGAGGTTATATAATTTTTCAGATAAATCAACATAGTACTTATGCGGATTATCAAAACGCCTTATTTCAGGATAAAGATGCGAAAGTTGCTTCATAGCATATTCTCTTATCTCATTAGTAGTTCTATTTTCATAAACGCAAACGCCATCTCTAAAAATAGGAACAAGGAGTTTTTCCATAGTATAAGTACCGCCTTTAAGCAACTTCTTCTTAGCAGTAAACTCAGGATCAAATATAACCAAGTCTTTAGCTGTATCATACACTTCATCTGCAAGACAAATAAGGTCAGCTATAAAATAACCACTTTCTTTATCTGCGATTCTATATACCGTTTTATCACCAGGATTTGTAATTTTTTCTTTTGTTTCAGACAATTTAATTACAGGTTCTAAAACGTCGCCTCTCTCTTTAGCGGCAAGTTTATATACACCGTTAAATGCAGCACAGCTATAAGATGTAATAAGCTTTGTACCAGCAGCCCATACGTTTATTTTTGAACCCTGCTTTTTAAGACTTTCAATTAATCTTTCATCAAGATCATTAGATGCACATATAACTGCATCTTTAAAGCCTGCTTTATCAAACATCTCTCTTGCTTTAATAGAAAGATAAGCAAGGTCGCCACTATCAAGTCTTATACCATATTTCTTTGGAAGTTTACCCTCAGCTTTAAGTTTTTTAAATACTTTAATTGCATTTGGTACACCAGATTTAAGTGTATCATAGGTATCTACCAAAAGAATAATATTTTCTTTAAAAACTTCAGCATAAGTATAAAAGGCTTCATATTCATCATTAAACATAAGTACCCAGCTATGTGCCATAGTTCCTGTACTTGGAATATCAAACACCTTTGCAGCCAAATCATTACTTGTTGCATTGCATCCACCGATATATGCTGCTCTAGAAGCAAATACAGAACCTAAATATGCAGAACCACGTCTAAGTCCAAATTCAAGCAAGGGCTCGCCTTGAGTTGCATATGCGTACCTAGATGCCTTTGTAGCGATAAGTGTCTGTGAATTAATAGCATTAAGAATAATATCTTCAAGATGTTGTGCCTCCATTGGAGTAGCTGTAACCTTTAAAATCACTTCACCAGGAAATACAACTGTTCCTTCAGGCACTGCATCAATATCTCCCGAAAATTTATATTCATTCTGCAAATAGTTAAGATATTCTTCAGAATATGGTGCACATTTTCTTAAATATTCAACATCTGTACTTGTAAATTTCAAATTTTGTATCATTTCAATAACCATATCAAGTCCTGCGCAAATTGCATAACCACCACCATCTGGCACACTTCTATAGAACATATCAAATACAACTTTTCCACTTACATTTCTTAAGTGATAACCAAACATCATATTTTGTTCATATGAGTCAGTAAATACACTATAGCCTTCCTCTTTTAATTTCTTTAAATAATTTCTTGTGGTATTCATGGTAATTTCCTCCTTTATTAATTAAAGTTTACATTTTTAACTACTTCAATTCCTGCTTGCGCCATCATTTCAAGAGATACATAATAGAAAAGGTCTCTGTTATGTCCTTCGTAATCAGATGTTTCTACAAGTTCATATGGAATTATGACTCTCATATTTCTATTAATCTGATTACAATATGTCTTAAGCGATATTGCAAACTGAAATACACACATATCTGTAAGTACACCAGTTATAACAACAACGTTAATTTCAGGATGGTTATTAAGCCACTCTTTTATCTTTTCATTATGAAAACCATTTGTACTATTCTTATAGAAAATTTCATCATATGGTACTGCTTTAATCGGATCAACAAGCGTAGATCCTTGAGTTCCCTTTATACCATGTCTTGCAAATGTTTTAAGTTCAAGTGAATCAGTAGTATGTGCCTCAACTACATGTGTAATTTTACTACCATTTTTTCTTGCCTTTTCAAGAAATTTTACAATTTTAGGAATAATTTTTTCAGCCAACGGATTTTTCATAAGACTTGTATAAACAAAATCAAAAATCATATCTACATCAAAAACTACTACCTTATCTTCTTTAGTAACCGTAGCAACTTCTTCACTATTATCATATTTTTTTATGATATGTTCAAGTGCTTCAAAAGTTTCCTTCATGTCTTTAAGCATTGTAATCTCCCTCCTTATTCATAAAATACCAAGTAATTGCAAGTTGTGTAGTTCCACAAGAGAAAAGTCCTTTATTTAGCATATCTAGCACTTCATCTTTTGAATTTTCAACAACTTCAATTTCTTCAGTATCTTCAAGTTCTTGATTTTCTTTTATTTTAAGCCCATCTGCTAAAAAGATAAACTTTTTTTCATCTGTAAAACCAGGGCTACTATAAAAAGCAGTTAATAATTTCATATTGTCTGTTACATAGCCAGTTTCTTCTTTTAACTCTCTTATTGCCGCCATTTTGGGACATTCGCCGTTTTCAACTTTCCCAGCAGGTATCTCAAACACATCACTATTTCCTATTGCTGTTCTTTTAGTTTTAATCAACACAAGTTTATTACTTTCTGTTACTCCTAAAATTGCAACTGCAGGTTGAACTTTTACATGTTCCATTACCTTCAAATTACCTTTTTTATCAATGTAAGTAGCTTCTTCAAGTAATACTCTTTTACCTTTATAAACAACATTACTTTTTACAAATTTCATAAAAATCCTCCTTTCGTAAAGTTTTACTTGTTTTTAATATTTTGTTAATAACATTATATTAAAAACATTTCCGTTTGTCAAGTATTTTTTTAAATTTTTTTTATTTTTTTATATTTTTATTTATATTATGGCTAAAAATGCACAAAAAAACACATTAGAATTTTTTATTCTAATGTGCTTTTTTCTATTTATTTTTATATTTATATAAAATTGATGGTCTATGCCCCTCTCCTTTTTTTTGCTTATCTGTTTTTTCCACCTTATCTGCTATCATTCTTCTAAAAGCAGGATCAAGTAGTTTCTTTCCAAGTATAACTTCATATACTTGCTGTAATTCACCAAGTGTAAAATATTTAGGCATCATATTAAATACTATATCAGTATATTCTAATTTATTTTTAAGTCTTGATATACCACTTACTATTACAAGTGGATGATCAAAAGCAAGACTCTCATTCTTTGTTACAATATAATTATACCTATCTGTAGTTTTTTCTCTAAGTTCTTTTTTCACTTCAAATAATAGTTTTTCTTCACCATTATCTAAAATAACTTTAAACTGTTTATCATCCTCTTTAATCTCCATATTAAACCAGCTAGCATTACTTGATAATTTATTTGTTAACAAATTTTTATCAATTAATGACATGTATGATGTACTCACAACACGCATTCTTGGATCTCTATCTATATCACTAAAAGTATATAATTGTTCAATATATATATTGCTAAGATTTGTCTCTTTTTTTAATATTCTTGTAGCAGCTTGTTCAATAGTTTCATCAATTCCAACAAAACCACCAGGCAAGCACCATTTATCTTTAAATGGATAATCATCTCTTTTTACAAGTAATACACTAAAATATTTCTCATTTAGTTTTCTATAACTTTCTTTTTTTCCATCTGATATACTAAATATTAAAATATCAGTTGTAAGTGATAACCTATCATACTCATTTGGATTATAATCTTTTAAAAATTCTTCCTCTGAATTATATACCTTTTTATTCATTACTAAACTCCTTTTAACTTTATTATACTAAATAAAGTTTAACAATTCAAGATGAAAAATGTTATTAATTTATATATTACAAACTTGTTGCTTTTATTATATTATCATATACAAAACTAATACAATTTTCATGGATATTACTCATTTCATCTTTAGATAGCATAATAAATGTATCATCTAATTCTTCTTTTACACTATTTTCTTCTAAATAGTTTTCTATCTTTTTCATATCTTCCATATTATAGTTAATTTCTTCAATATCTTTTGTATAGTCCATAATATCATCTGTAACTTTAGGTAAGATAAATTCATGTTTCTCTTTTATATAATTTTGAAATAATTGAAAATCATGGTGTTTAATTTTTGTGATTTCCTCTGGCTTTGCTATAAATGGCTCGCCGATTCTTTAAACTTACTCCAATTCTATTACCAGTATCATCTACTAATAAATGATGTGTATATGTCTCTTTATTATAGTAATAATCTGTTAATAAATGTGATAAATAACCTAGTACGATTGGATTATCTAGTTTATTTTTATACAAAGAAACATAGTTTTCAATATTTGGTAAGTTTATATTAACATTTTCAATTTTCTTTATTTGTCCAAAATGAGAAATACTCCATGGTACAAAAACTGAAAAATCATTAATAACCCACTTTTCCGCATCTGGCATGACATTACCAATTATAAACTTATCTTTATCTAATGCTAATTTTTTACTTATTTTTGTAGCTACATCTATATGTGTAATCCAACCTGGCATTTAATTACTTCCTTTCATATATCTAAAATCTCTTATAACATTTTAGCATATTTAATTAAAATTATTCAATACTAAATGACTTAAAAAGAGATAAATACTTAAATCTAAATATCTATCTCTTTTTTGTATTATTTTATATATAACCTTTTATCCATTATATATCTTATTACCCTTTTATCAACATATTTATATACTTCTTTACTACCACTTTTTAACCAATTACGTATCATAGTAGAAGAAATATTCTCCATTTTTATATCAGTAATAATAATATTAGGACTAAAATTATATCTTTTTAGTAGTTCTTCTACTTTTTCCCCTTTACGCTTAACTACAAGAAATTTATAGTTTTCAAGTAAATATTTATACCTTTTCCAAGTATCAAGTTCTGCTAAATTATCAGCTCCAACGATAAACAAAATCTCATCATTAATATATAGATTCTTAAAATAATCTAATGTCTGATATGTATAAACAAGATTATTTGTAATTTCAAAATCTGATACTTGCTCATCTTTATTACAAATAAGTTGTAACATATGATATCTTTCTTTAGCTTCAACTAGCTCTCTTTTATCATATCTATTACCCGTTGGTACAAATATTACTTTATCTATATACCCTTTTTTTATTAAGCCATTTGCAATATCTTGATGCATATTATGCGGGGGATTAAACGAGCCTCCAAATATTCCTATTTTCATTTTGTTTTTAACCTCTCAATCTCTTGTAATATTTGGTCATTTACTTTATATACATCACTAAGTGATGTTTTACTATTTAGCCTATCAATGATATTTGCAAGTTGCATTGAACAGTCAACATCTACATACCATATTTCACTTTTTATATTTTCAGGTACATAAGATAAATTTGTTGAATAAAGCTTTGTAAATAGTCCTTCTTCATATGCTTTAATAAATACATCTGGTCCTTCAGTAAGTAAAGCAAATGTAGCAGCTAGATAAATATTACCTGCACCACGAGATTTTAATTCTTTAGCAACTTCAACCATAGAACCACCTGATGCAATCATATCATCAACTACTAATATGTTTTTACCTTGTACATCAGCTCCCATATATACATGTTCTATTATAGGATTTTTTCCATTAACAAGTTTTCTTAAATCCCTTCTTTTATAGAATACACCTACATCAGTTCCAAGTATATCTGCATAATATCTAGCTCTATCCATTGCGCCCATATCAGGACTTACAACAAGTAAATTAGAAATTGCTGACTTTTCTTTTTTTACTAATTCTTCCACTATTATATTAGTTGGATATACATTTTCAAAGGGAAGTTTAGGAATTGCATTTGATACATTTGGATCATGTGCATCGAAAGTAATTATATTATTTACACCTAGTTTTTCTAATTCTTGAAGTGCTATTGCACAATCAAGTGATTCTCTACCCTTTCTTTTATGCTGCCTTGCCTGATATAAAAGTGGCATAACAAGGTTTATTCTTTCTGCGTGACCACATGTTGCTGATATTATTCTTTTTATATCTTGAAAATGCTCATCAGGAGATATTCTATGTTCAAACCCATGCATCATATATGTATTTGAATAATTTCCAACATCAGATATAATATATACATCCTTATCTCTTACACTTTCCTCAAGTTTTGCTTTTCCTTCACCATTTGAAAAACGACTAAGACAGTGCCTTATTGTATACTCCTTAGTATTCTCTCTTAACAAGTTAATATTTTTACTTACTTTCATACCAAAATCTACGCAATTATCAAGTACTATTAAACTTAAATTATCCTTTTTATTCATGACAAATCTCTCCTTTCTCTAATTTAATTATAACTAAAACCTTACAACCTTTCAATCGCTTATTTGTTATTAATAATTTGTTAATAACATTATATTAAAAACATTTTGTTTTGTCAAGTATTTTTTTAATATTTATTAATATTATTTATTATTTTATTTGATTTATGTATTTTATTATGTTATAATTTAACTGCAAAAGGGAAATAAATCCTATAATAATTTTTAAGGAGGAGATAACAGTGATAAGTAAAGAAGAAATCAAGGAAATGGAAGATGCTGGTTTAGATGTCCTTGCAGTTAACGAAAGCGGTAAAATTGTTTACAATTCATCAAAAAATAGTAATCCTAATTTTTGTGATAATTGCAGACATTTTAGAGTTTTACCTGACCCTGATGATTGGTTTAATGATGATGACCAAAAAGTAGTTTGTGGTATGAATAAAGAAACAATTTATAGCATGCTTAGACCATATGAAGTGAGGAATATTACTTGTCCTACATGGTGTCCACGAAAACAATTAAATAAAAATATTCCCTTATAACAATAAAGAAAGGTGCCATACTAAATAATTTTAGTATGACACTTTTTTATTATTTTTTCTTTTTCTTAGTATCTTTTCTAAATTTTGAAACTATATTGTCAAATATATACCAAAGTGGAGCAGCAATAAATAGTGATGAGTATGTTCCTACAAGAACACCTATTATTAGAGGTAAAGAGAATTGTTGTAATACTTGTTGATTTTTAACAATTGCAAATATGTATAATACTATAACAACAACAACTGTTGTAAATGTAGTATATATAGTTCTTCTTAATGTTTGCTTAATACTTTGATTAATTATTTCTTTATCATCATTTGCTTTAATTACTTTTCTCTTATTCTCTCTAATTCTATCATATATTATTATTGTATTATTTATTGAATATCCTATAATTGTTAAAATAACTGCTACAAATGTAGTATTTATTGGTAATTTAAACATTCCATATATTGATATTATAAATAGTGCATCGTGAATTAAACATAGAGTTGCAGTAAATGCTGCAGTAAAGCCTAAAACTTTAAATCTTATCATAATATATAATAATATAATAATAACAGCCACGCCAAGTGCAAGCAATGCAGACTCAAGTAATTCTTTACCATATGAAGGCTGTAAATTTCTTGTAGATGGTTCGTCCATATTTGGATATTTTGCTTTTAATGCCTCTATTACTTTTGCTGATTCTTCCTCAGTCATAACATCAGTAGATATTGCTACAGATGAATTACCACTTGACAATTTCTGAACAAGAGGAGCTTTTGATGTAACATCCTTTACAATATTTTCAATATCAGTATTATTAAAATCAGTTTTTAAATCTACTTCTATTTTTGTACCACCCTTAAAGTCTATATCAAATTGATAGCCTGTAAGTGCTCCATATGTTATACCACCTATAATTACTATAAGTGAGAATATTATACATATATATCTATATTTTACGAAATCCATATTACTCAGCCTCCTTTCTTATTCCAAACAAGAAAGTACTCTTTGAAGCAATTGGAAGAAATTGTTTTAAAATAAATCTTGTAATTACTACTGCTGTTAGTAGACTGACTACAACACCAATAGCAAGTACTATACCAAAACCTTTAACAGGGCCAATTCCAAATATGTATAATAACAATGCAACTGTAAATGTTGTAATGTTTCCATCTATAATAGCAGCCATAGCATTTTTAAAGCTTCTTTCAAATGCTTTAGATGGATTTACTTTAGCTTTCAATTCTTCTTTTAATCTTTCAAATATTATTACATTTGCATCAACAGCCATACCTATTGAAAGTATAAGTCCAGCAATACCTGGTAATGTTAAACTAATACCTGTTGTTGACATTAATAATAAGATAATTGCTACATATGCTACTAAAGATAAACTTGATACTAAACCTGGAAGTCTATAAACAATTATCATGAATATACAAACTATTATTAAGCCAATAATACCTGCAACTATACTAATTTGTAAAGCTTGTTGACCTATATATGGTCCTATATATTCTTTGTTTACAACCTCTAAACTAAATGGAAGTGCTCCTGAATCAATTAACATAGAATATTCTTCTGCTAATGCTTTCTTCTCTGAGTATGTTCCATCTCCAAGTGTTATAATTGCAGTATTTGAATCTATTTTGCTTTGAACAGTAGGATCAGTTAGAAGATCTGCATCTAGATATATAGATAATTTTTTACCAACTAATTTTTCTGTAGCTTCTGCAAATTTTTTCTGACCTTCAGAACTAAATTTTAGAACTACATGAGGAGTTGGCATACCAGTATTATCTACTGCATCCTCGCTTAATTCTGCACCTTCAACTTCATTTCCTGAAAGTACTACATTTCCATCTGGATCCCTAAATTCAATTTTAGCTGTTTTATCAAGACCTTCAACAGCTTCTAAAGGATCTCTTGATTTATCATTTATATTAGCTGGTATTTCTACAGTAATTTGGCTATTTGAAGCATCTGATCTAACAATATAATCAAATATATTTTTATTTTCTAATCTTTTACGTATAACAGCTTCAGATTTTTTTAAGTCTGTTTCTGAAATACTCTTTCCTTCTTCAGCTTTAGCCTGATATGTAATAGTAACACCACCACTTATATCAAGGCCTGTTTTTATTTCTTTAACGCTTTTAATTATTTGTCTATCCCCAATTTTTAACCCGAAAATAGATAAATATGTAATAGCTAATATTACTAAAACTGACACAATTATTTTTATAATATTATCTTTTTTCAAATTAATCCCTCCTAAGCTTAAGAATATTATACTATTTTTAACGGTTCTAGTCAATATCTTTTTCCCTAAAAATAGACAAAATAATAGATGATGTAACAAAAATGTCACATCATCTATTATTTTATTATTATTACTCATATACACTACCTATTTATATCAACTGTTACTTAGAAAATAACATATTATACTCAAAATACATTACAAAAATAAAAATTCAGTTATATAATATAAGAAATTACCTATATAATATATGATATCAAATAATAAAACTTTTATCAAGACTTTATGTATTTAAGTTTCAGAATTTTTTATAAAAATGTTACTACTATGAAAAAACTACATTTTTTTAATATATTTTAATTATCAAAAAATTATTCTAAACCAGAATCAATATTTTTTATAGATATGCTTTATGGCTAATAATATCCTTATATTTGTTCCACTTGTTATAATAAGAAACAAATCATAATTATCAAAGCAATAAAAAATGGATTTTTAATGAGAAAGCCTCCAAAAATTTGGGGGCTTTTCAGTTAAGAATAAACTATTCAATAATTTCCAATGGTTCAATAAGTGGGAACATTTTGCCATGACGCCAAATAAATACACGAATGTATTTATAATGTTCTATACCATTAAAATCAAATGATTTTACAATGCTTTGACCACTACTTAAAAATTGTCTTTCAAGTTTTACATCCAGTAATTTGCCATCCTCTGCATATACAGCAGCAATTACATCTGCATCAATATCTGCATCTGTATTGCTAATGTTTAATACAAAAGATACGGATTGATCAGTAATAACAGGACTCATAGCAAGACTTGCACTTACTTTTCCAATGGTAAATTCTTTGGAATTACAAGCATAATCAAAAACAACAAATTCTAAGCTGTCTAAATCAGCACCAGTAATGTCAACAACAATATCAGTTGTACTTAATCCATTAATGGGTTCCATTACAAGTATCTTTTTTTTGTCAAGAACAGTATAGCCCATTAAATGAAAATTATCACTTGCTGTAAAGGAAGCATACTGTTTATTATCCTCAGAATAAATTTTAGGTTGCGTAATTTTAGGTTTTGTTTTATCAATATACAACTTGAAATTTTGCTCTTTAACAAGATTTTCATTGTCATATGGATATGGTACAGTTCCTTTAACATTTATTGTGTAATTTCCTTCTGGATAATCAGTGCCAATTGTTATAGGATAATTTATATCAGATGGTCCACGACAAATTCCAACAAAGTCTTCTAATGCAAATACATCTTCACCATTACTATTTGTAATTGTAAATGAACAATTTGTTAATGAACGAAGCATATAAAGCCAAAGTTCTACACCACCTTCAAAAGTATCTGGAGCTACTCCACAAAATTCCTCTTTGTTATATTCTTCTATGTTGTAGTCTTCTGGTGAAGCCGTTCCAATTTCCAACATAGATTCTAATATATAATTTGTTCCCAAAGTATGTGTAATTCCAAATTGATCATAACCAACAATTTTATTGTCTCCTCCTTCATAGCAGTTCGGCTGAAAAGCATCAAAAGCTGTCCAGTCACCGTAAAAGCCTGTAAAAGGCATACTGCATTTTTGAACTGCTTTGTCTTTAGAATCAAATATAATGTATCCGTCAACCCAGAAACCATTTTTAAAGATACTCAAATTTTGATTTACCTGATTTTCATCGAGTTGAATGGTTACAGATATATTCTGACTACTTTTTGCAGGAATCACATAAGATTGCTGTGCATTTGTTGTAAAGTCAAGAGCAACGGAATCTGTGATATAGTTTTTGCCATCTCTTTCTTCATAGTTATCTGTGAACACATAAAAACTTATATTGTCATAGGTAACATCCTCATCAGAAAGATTTTCAGCTACAAATGATAATGTAATGTTATTTTCTAACTTATCTCCTAAAGATAGGCTAGACTTTCCATAACTTCCTTTAAGTATTACGGGAACTTTTGTAGCAGCATCAAGATCAACAAGACCAGCACCTTGACGTCGTGGTGACTCTGGAAGTTTTTCATTCTGAAAAACGATTTGAGCTGAACTCATCATCAGGTTTTGCATTAACTCCACTTTCTCTTTTCCACTTATATCAGGATACTTTTCACTCATAAAAGAATTCATTAGAGTGGCAGCACCAGCAACATGCGGTGACGCCATTGAAGTACCACTCATATTTTCGAATTCATCATTTGGAACTGAAGAAAGTATTGAACCACCTGGTGCAGTAACATCAGGCTTAAGATTAAATGGATCAAGTGTTGCCCAAGATGTAAAATATGACATTTTCGCTTCATTTTTCCGAATAGAATACTCTTTTTCTGGATTTGTCTGCAATGTGTTTATATCAGACTTAGCAAAATTTTCTTTTACAGAGTCTCTCATGATTATTGCTGGAATATTGCCCAAAATATTTCCACCATCCTGGTCTTCTTCACCATTCATTAAAATAATCGCACCAGGTATAGGATTTTCTCTAAGCAAATCGATAATTTGATCTAACATGAGGTCACTACATATCCAGATTTTGTTATATATGTCCTCTTGAGAAAGCAATTCTTCTCTTGAATCAAAAAGAATATATGGAATAGGTTCTTGAGAAAATCTTTCAAAGAAACCATTATCATCTGCTTCATAGACAATCGTCTCTCCATTTCCAAGAGTAATCTTTTGGCTCATTACCCATATTCGATCTGCCGCTATAGATGCAACCGCTGTAATATCATTTGACAGAGCAGGAACGTCTGGATAAATATAGTCTGGCTGAGTTGCCTCTGTATGTGATCTATCATCGTTTCCTTCTGAACACATTACTGCTATACCTGCATCTCTTAAGACTTTTATTGCCGACAGCAAAAGTTTATCTTCAGTTGCTGGCCTTCCAATACTGTAATTAACTGAACATACATCCATTTTTGCAATATCATCAAATGCTGCAAGCATCGAATCATCACTCAATATACCGTCATCATCACCGACTTTCATTAAAATCAACTGAGCTTCTGGTGCCATTCCAGAAAATGTAGTTCCTTGGTAATATCCATTTTTTCCAGCTACAATACCAGCTACATGAGTACCATGTGAGCCGATTTCAGAAAAAGTATCTGCATCATTACAAGCGTAATCATATGCAAATGGTATTTTACTATTTTTATATACTTGATTTGCCGATACGTTAATATTCAGTGAATGGTTCTCCAAAAAATTCTTAACATCTTCTTTGGAAAACTTTGGATCAATAATGTCTGATGAAAAAAACATATGACCTGTGTCAAACCCGTTATCAATAATCGCTACAGCTTGACCTCTACCGTCATATCCTTTTTCATACATTGACTCAACATTCATCATAGAGGCTCCCACCTCAGGTTCTACATCTTCTATCAATTCATCTGTTTCAGGCTCTGGAGGTACTTCATATGTTTGTGAAACATATACATTTTTTACTCCATCAATGGCTTTTATTTTCTGAATATCAGATAAATACGCTTTCATCGAAAAACCATTAAATACACTTGTATAAGTAAACCCTTCATCTACAGACTTTGATATTGTCCGTTCGATATTACTCTTTACAACAGCTTGCGTAGATAAAAGATGTTCTTCTTCCTCTTTTGCCTCTTTAGACTCAATAAATGCACTTAAATTATCATTTTTAAGTAACGCGTCACCTTCAACTTCTACGATAAGAGTTACTTTATCACCTTTTTCTTGTACTGCTAACACGGGTATTGCCGCAAATAACATTGTAAAAAATACCAATACACTAATTATTTTTTGAAGTTTCCTTTTCATTTTGAAATTCTCCTTTCATTTATTTTCATTATGCCTTTAAGTGCGTTTTATGTTTATCCTCCTCTCTTAATTCTCCTTTTCAAAAATCTTTGAACAAGTTTGATTACATATACATAATGCATATATATTATATCACGTAAATTGATTTATGTCAACAAAACAAAACCTAATTTTTGGCTATTTTAGGTAACTTTTTACATTTATTTAGTATATTTTTTATATGTAAAAAAAGGATAAAAATTAATAAATTAATATGTTTTTTTACATATTAAACTAATTTTTATCCTTTATATTATTTTTTTATATTTAAAATTTAATATAAGCATTCTTTTGATACAATTAAAAATTATTATTTTTACTCCCTATTAATCTGATTTAAACTTTCCCTAAATTCTTCAGGTGTTTGTTGATTTTCTTCTTCTGTTATCTGTTCATTGTTATTTTCTACTACTTCTTCAGGCTTTGCATCAGTATCAGTTTCAGTTTCAACAACATCTTCAGATTTACTACCATGTACCAAGTTATCAATTATATCGTAATGTTCTTGTGGATTTTTTATGCTAAATATAACTAACCCGTTACTATATTCATTTTCTGCATTAGTATAAATAACAATAATTCCATAACCTAGTATTCTATCCCAAACACTTCTTCTAATCTCAACTTCTTTTATATTAGCATACTGAATATTTTTCCTATGTTGATTTAAGAAATTATCCTCATATATCATATGTGTTTTGTAAAAAGTATATTTAATATTTTTATACTGTGCATTTTGCAAAACTATATGAATAATTAATTTTATAACAGTAACTACTATTCCAATAATTAATACTATATTTAATATTGACATTATATTAATACCTGATACTATAGAATTATTAGTTACTATATTATCTTTACATACTAAATATATAATAAATCCTATTATAAATATTAACATTAAAAATAATGTTGACTTTATCTTTTTACCTGTTGGCATACCAAGTTCATAAATAAAATTAAATTTAGGAGTAATTTCATGTATTATTTTCTCATCTTTTATATTTTCTTCCATAACTCTACCTCATTATAATTGTACCAAGTCTTTCACCACAAGCTACTCTCTTAATTGAATTTTCTTCGTTTAACGCAAAAACGCATATTGGTATCTTGTTTTCCATACAAAGTGTAATTGCAGTTGTATCCATAACATTTAATCCATCATTTATTGACTGCATATATGTTACCTCATCGAATTTTTTTGCATCATCATATTTTTTTGGATCTTTATCATAAACACCATCTACATTTTTAGCAAGTAAAATTACATCAGCTTCCATTTCAATTGCCCTAAGTGCCGCTGCTGAATCAGTTGTAAAATATGGATTTCCTGTGCCACAAGCAAAAATTACTATTCTTCCTTTTTCAAGATGTCTTACTGCTCTTCTTCTAATATATGGCTCTGCTACTTGTTGCATTGTTATCGCTGTCATTACACGAGTATATGCACCTTTGCTTTCCATCATTTCTTGTAATGCAAGTGCATTTAATGTTGTTGCTATCATTCCCATATAATCAGCAGTTGTTCTTTGCATATATCCTTCGCCATATTTGCCTCTCCAGAAATTTCCAGCACCAATTACAATGCCTATTTCAATTCCTTCTTTTGATAAATCAATAATTTGATTTACTACTTTTTCAAGTTTATCCTTATCTATTCCTCTTCCATCTTCTTTTCCTATAGCTTCACCACTTAATTTTATCAATATTCTTTTATATTTTACCATATTTACACCTCTTTATCTAATTATGATTATACAGTAAAGATTATTTTTTTTCAATATAAAAAATATTTTTTTAATATTAGTATATTAATTATTTATTTTGGTTATACTAAAATCAAAAAGGAGTGTTGAAAAATGAATAAAAAAAATGGAAGTGCTACAGGTTACATTATACTTGTTATAGCTGTTATATTAGTACTTGCAATATGTGCAATGATATTTGGTTCAAATAATATGAATAATGACTCTACTACACCCGACATATATGACCAATACTCACAAGGTGAAAATGCAATAGAAAATACAATGCAAATTGCAGATGCAAATGCAAAAGAACTTTATGATAGAGTAAAAAATGGTATCACATTAGATGGTAAATTAATTGAAGTGCCAGCTAGCTATATGAAAAAAATTACAGATAAAATTACAAAAACAGGATATAAAATGGCAGATGACACAAAAACAGCTATAAATGGTAAGTTAGATGAAGTAGAAGGCATTATACGAAGTGAAGGCAAAACTGATATAAATGAATTAAGTAAAGATTCACAAGACAAAATAAAGTCTATAGCAAAAGATATTGAAGATATGTTATAACATACAAAAAGCAGATACATAATGTATCTGCCCTTTTTATATGTTTTTTAACCATTAACTTGCTTCATAACTTCTTCAGCAAAGTTAGATTCTTCTTTTTCTATACCTTCTCCTCTTTCAAATCTTGCAAATCTCCTTATAACTATGTTTTCACCAATTTTTGCAATTAAATCAGTTAATAATTGTCCAACTGTTATATCTGGATCTTTAACAAATTTTTGATCAAGTAAGCATATTTCTTCATAAAATTTATTAAGTCTTCCTTCTACCATTTTTTCAACAACTGCTTCAGGTTTACCTTCATTTAAAGCTTGTGCTTTTAAAGTTTCCCTTTCAGCTTCTACAACAGATGCTGGTACATCTTCACGTTTTACATATTTTGGTCCTATTGCAGCAATATGCATAGCAACATCTTTAACAAAATTTTTAAAATCTTCATTATTTGCAACAAAATCAGTTTCTGAATTTACTTCAACTAAAGCACCATATTTACCATTATGAATATATGCTTCTACTAGTCCCTCTGCTGCAACTCTACCAGCTTTTTTAGCTGCTTTTGCAATTCCTCTTTCTCTTAAAAGTTCAATTGCTTTTTCGATGTTTCCATCAGTTTCTACTAAAACCTTTTTGCAGTCCATTATACCTGCACTAGTTCTATCTCTTAATTCCTTAACTTGCTCAGCTGTTATTGCCATATCAAGCACCTCCATATATTATTCTTTATCTTCTTTTTTATCTTCTTCAGTAGCTTCAACTTTTTCAGTTTTCTCTACTTTTTGAGTTCTTTCTCTTTTTTGGTAATTTCTATTTCTATTATTTTGTCTTGGTTTTCTTTCTATTTTGTCTACTCCCTCTTTTTTTACTAATTCTTCCATTGTCTCTTCAACATCATCAGCTTCAACTTCTGTTAAATTACCTTCTTTAGCCTCAATTATAGCGTCAGCTATTTTTCCAGCTATTAAACTAACAGATCTAACTGCATCATCATTTCCAGGTATAACATAGTCAACGTCTTCTGGGTTACAATTTGAATCAATAAGACCAATTGTAGGAATATTTAATCTTCTAGCCTCCTTAGTACAAATATATTCTTTTTTAGAGTCTGCTAAGAAAATTAATGATGGAAGTTTTTCCATTGTTTTAATACCACCAAGATTAGTATTTAGAATTCCCATTTCTTTTCTTAATTTGATAACTTCTTTTTTAGGTAAAACATCAAATGTTCCATCTTCTTCCATTTTTTCAAGTTCAATTAATCTTGCTATTCTTTTCTTAATTGTTGAAAAATTAGTTAATGTTCCACCAAGCCATCTGCTGTTAATGTAGTACATTCCACATCTTTCAGCCTCATTTTTAATAGTTTCTTGTATTTGTTTTTTTGTTCCAACAAATAACACAGTTCCACCTTCAGCTACAACTCTTTTTGTTAAGTTATATGCTTCTTGAACTTTCTTTAATGTTTTTTGCAAGTCTAGTATGTAAATACCATTTCTTGCAGTAAAGATGTATGGAGCCATTCTTGGATCCCATCTCTTTGTTTGGTGTCCAAAGTGTACACCAGCTTCTAGTAATGATTTCATAGGTATAATTGCCATTTAAAATTCCTCCTTCTTTATACCTCCATAAATATCAACACTTTGCCAAAGTCCTAAATTGGAAGAAGTGCAAAGCTACATTTATGTGTGTGATAGTATTTATTAATACTTAAAAAATATGTATATTTCTATACATAATTATATTTATTATATCATAATTCTAATTAAATCACAATACTTTTTATATATTTTTTACATAAATTTTAAGTAAAAAAAGTTACTATTCAGACTAGGAAATAAAATTTTAGTAACAGAATTATGTATTTTGTGGATAAATATTGTATAAAATAA
>CANPWO010000016.1 GCA_947584535.1 uncultured Clostridia bacterium | reverse complement strand
CACTAACATTGTATCATAATGTAATAATGTGTGTCTTTTTATTTTTTTAAACCGGTCACTTAATTTTACCATTTATAGTTTATATATTTTATTTATAAATTCCTTTACAAATATTACATAATGTGTTATAATAATATGGTATGCAATATACATACTTAAGAAAAAATTTTTTTAAAGGAGCAAAAGATTATGAAAAAAACTATTGCAACTCTAATGGCACTTCTTGTATGTTTTACAAGTATTTACTTAGCTTTGGCTGAGGACGACAATGACAGTATTTGGGATGTCTCTGTTTCTAATCCTCTTTCTTGGGATCAAACTACAGAGACAAACGACACTGTTTACTCAAACGTCCCAAACGGAGTAAATGTATATGCTTCAAAAGATGAGGATGCTGAAGTTGTTGGCAACATTCCTTACCTATGGGGAATAACACGGTACATGACTATAGGCGATGAGTGGTCAAAAATTTCTTATGAAGAAAAAGACTGTTATGTAAAAACATCTGACATAACAACTGAACGACCATATGAAATTCGAGAAGAAACATATGACATAGTAAGGTCTGCATCAGATGGTACTACAGTTTATACTCTTCCTGATGAAAACAGTGAAATAGTTGGAACAATTCCATCAGGCTGGGGCGTTGACAGAATCCTAAACCTTACAAATGGTTTTAGCATGATTTCATATAACTGTAACAACTACTTTGCTAAAACTAATAGCTTGTATCATAAAGTTTACTTAGGCAATTATATAATTACCTACTATTGTCCTTGCTCTATATGTAACGGACCATACGGACCTTATGATAGATATGGCAATAGGTTAGTTGACGGTACAGCTGCTGTTGATCCTAGTGTTATTCCTATGGGTTCTACATTCTATGTAGAAGAATCTTACGGACTTCGCAGATGCGTAGCTCGTGACGTTGGAGGAGCAATTAATGGTGCACATATAGATGTGTTCGTAGATGTTCCTCATAATGTGTGTGAGAATATGGGTAATTCACGAAAGCCTGTATATATTTACACTGCGTGTGAGTAACATTATACCCCACTCGATTAATTTCGAGTGGGGTAATTTTTTCTTTTTATGCAATTTCCTCATTAAACTGACTGTTATATAATTTTGCATATGCTCCGCCTTTTTTTAGCAGTTCATCATGTGTTCCACGCTCTACAATTTTGCCATGTTCCATTACAAGTATAATATCTGCATTTTTAATAGTTGAAAGTCTATGTGCAATTACAAAACTAGTTCTTCCTTCTTTTAACTTATTCATAGCTTTTTGAATTTTCTCCTCTGTTCTTGTATCAACATTACTTGTAGCTTCATCAAGAATAAGAATTGGAGAATCTGCAAGAATTGCTCTAGCAATAGTTAAAAGTTGTTTTTCACCTGCTGAAACATTTGAAGCTTCTTCATTTAATACAAAATCATATCCACCTGGAAGTGCACGAATAAAGTGGTCTGCATAAGCTAAATCTGCAGCTTTAACTATTTCTTCATCTGTTGCATCTTGTTTAGAGTATCTAATATTGTCTTTTATTGTTCCATTAAATAGCCATGTATCTTGAAGTACCATTGAAAACATCCTTCTTACATCATCTCTTGTCATATCTTTAGTAGATACTCCATCTACTTTTATATCTCCACTATTTGCTTCGTAAAATCTCATAAGTAAATTAACAATTGTAGTCTTACCAGCACCAGTTGGCCCAACTATTGCAACAGTTTGACCAGGCTTTACTTCAAGTGACCAATCTTCAATTAGAGGTTCATTTTCTTCATATCTAAATCTTAAATTCTCAATTGATATTTTTCCTTTTACATCATCAAGTTTTATAGGTGTCTTTGAATCTTCTTGTTGCTCTTCTTCATCTAGTATTTCAAATACACGCTCTGCAGCAGCAATAGTACTTTGTACCATATTTAGCATATTTGCTGTTTGTGCTAAAGGTTGATTAAATTGATGAGTATATTGTACAAATGCTTGTATATTTCCTATTGTCATTTTTCCCTCTATTGCAAGTTTTGCACCAAGAATACATATACCAACATAACCTAAATCACTTACTGTATGTATAAGTGGCATCATTAAACCTGAATAAAATTGTGCTTTTGTACTAGAGTCATATAACTCATTACTAATATTTGAAAGTTGTTTGCTTTCTTCATCTTCCATGTTAAATGCTTTAATAACTAATGCACCTGAATATGTTTCTTCTACATGTCCGTTTATTTTTCCTATAATTCTTTGTTGTCTAATAAAATACTTTTGTGTATTTTTTATAATTGTAGCAACAATTACTAAACTTACAGGTATTATTAATACTGCAACACCTGACATACTAAAGCTTATTGAAAGCATCATAACAAGTATACCAATTACTGAAAATACTGATTGTAATATTTGTACTAAACTTTGCTGTAACATCATACTTAAAGTATCTATATCATTTGTTACACGACTAAGTATTTCACCATGAGTATGTTTATCAAAAAATTTAAGTGGTAGTCTATCTAGCTTTTCATCTACTTCTTTTCTTAGCCCATAAGTTACTTTTTGTGAAATATATGCCATAGCTCTATTTATAACATACATAAATATTGCACTAATTAAATATAGTCCTAAAATTAAAATTAGAATCTTAAATATATATTCATAGTTTATTTTAGGCTCGTTAAATAATGATACATCTTTTGCAACATCAGATATTTTATCTTTTATTTCATCAGGTATAATATTCATATCAAGTAAGTCATTAACTGTTGCATCTTCTGGTAATATCTCTTTTATTTGTTCTGGTATTTTAGATACTAAAGGATTAATCTGTGAAAACACCATTTTTTGCATTACATTATTTGCAAGCTCTGTTGTCGCTTTTCCAAGTATCTTTGGCGATATAACTGAAAGTATAGTTGAAAGTATTAAAACAAATATTACTGTTATTATTGCGACATTATATTTTCCTATGTATTTAATTATTCTCTTTAATGTCCCTTTAAAATCCTTTGGCTTATCTACTTTTCCCATTCTCTTTGGTCCCATACCTGCTTGTTTTGTTCTTTTACTATTTTCCACTATTTATCGCCTCCTTCTCTGTTATCTGAGAAAGAACTACATCTCTATATGAAGCACAATTTGCATATAGTTCTTTATGTGTGCCTTGTGCAATAATCTTGCCATCTTCGATAAATATAATATTATCTGCATTTAATATTGTACTAACACGTTGTGCTACTATAACTACAGTAGCATTATCTGTATTTTCTGCTATTGCTTTTCTTAAACGTTTATCAGTTTCATAGTCAAGTGCTGAAAAACTATCATCAAATAAATAAATATCTGGTTTTTTCACTATCGCTCTTGCAATTGAAAGTCTTTGCTTTTGTCCACCAGAGAAGTTAGTTCCACCCTGTGCTACTTCTGATTTAATACCTTCATCAAGATCTGATACAAAATCATAACTTTGAGATACTTTTAGTGCATTTACCACTTCTTCTTCTGTTGCATCTTTTTTTCCATATTTTATATTTGACTCAATAGTACCTGAAAATAACACTGCCTTTTGTGGTATATATCCTATCATATTTCTTAAACTCTTAAGACTCATATCTTTAACATTTATACCACCAACTTTTATTTCTCCCTTAGTTACATCATAAAATCTCATTATTAAATTTAAAAGAGATGATTTTCCACTTCCTGTTCCTCCAAGTATTGCAACAGTTTCTCCTTTATTTATTTTAAAGTTTAAGTTACTAAGTACAGGTTCACTACTTCCTTCATACCTAAATTCTACATCCTTAAATTCTATAGTTCCTTTTTCTTTAATATCTTCCTCTTTTATATCTTTGTGATTATCAATTATACTAGGTTCAAGTTCAAATACTTCATTTATTCTTTTAACAGATACTATAGCTCTTGGTATCATAACAAATAGCATAGTTACAGCAAGTATTGAGAAAAGTACTTGTATAGCATATTGCATAAATGCCATCATATCTCCAATTTCAAGTAAGTTTTGGTCAATTAAACTAGATCCAGCCCATACAACAGCTACACTTGATGCGTTTATAACAAACATAACGATAGGCATAAGAATTGACATCATATATGCTGCTTTAATAGATATATCATATATATTTTTATTTGCCTTATCATATCTATCTCTTTCATACTCTTCTGTTCCAAAAGCACGAATAACTCTAACACCAGTTAATTTTTCCCTTACTACTTGGTTTATTCTATCAGTTGCTTTTTGAAGTCTTGTAAATAAAGGCACTATTTTTTTTGCAAGTAGTACTATTGCAACAAGTAAAAGTGGTATTACTACTATAAACAAAACTGAAAGTCTTAAGTTTTTCTGTACTGCCATTATTATACCACCTATACACATAAGTGGTGCTATTATCATCATCCTCATAGACATAAGTGTTAAAGTTTGTATTTGAGTTACATCATTTGTTGTACGAGTAATAAGAGATGAAGTGGGTATTTTATTAAATTCACTTAGTGAAAATTTTTGTACTTTTTTATATATTGCATTTATTAAATCTCTTGCAAAGCCAACTGATACTTTTGATGCAAGAAATGTTG
Organism: uncultured Clostridia bacterium; assembly: GCA_947584535.1. Classification (GTDB taxonomy): domain Bacteria; phylum Bacillota; class Clostridia; order TANB77; family CAG-465; genus CAG-465. Next base: position 26,806 of record CANPWO010000016.1, on the reverse strand, counting down.
CAATTATTGCACATGCAGAATATGCAATTGTAACAAGCAACATATATTTACCATATTTAAATACTTCATCCATATTTTGTCCTACTATTCCATTATTTACTATATCAGACATTAAATTTGGTAAATACAAAGTACACATTGACTGAATAAAAGTAAATATAACTGCTACTATAATTGCAAGTGTATATGGTTTTAAATATTTTAATACTTTTTTCATGCTTTTCTCCTTTCTTTATTTTCAAAATAATTTATTGTTTTTTCCATAAGTCTTATTAAATCATTTGTATCTTTATACCCCATAAACTCCATATATTCGTTTATATTTTTAGTAACTTGACTGTGTACCATATTAGTATATTCTTTACCTTTAGTTGTTATTTCAATATATATGTTTCTTCTATCGTTTTTATCGATATTTCTTTTTATATATCCTGCTTCTTCAAGAGAAGTTATTATTGGAGTTACTGTAGATGGTGCAAGCTTTAGCTTCTCTCTAATTTCTGTAAGTAGTACACTTCCATTTACTGAATTTTCATGAAGTAAATACAAAACTAATTTCTGATTATGAGTTAAATTTTCCATATCAGCAAAACTAGCTAATTTTATTCTTTTTATTTGAATAAATATTTTACTTAGTCTTTTTATAGTTTCTTCATTTTCCACTTTACTACCTCCAAGAAAAACAATATACAAAATGTTTCGCAATAAGAAATATTTTAACATAGAATAATATATTTGTAAATAGTTTTTATGTGTATTTTTTGTGAAATTAGAAAAAAACTTAAAAAATGAAAGTGCTTATTTAGCACCTTCATCTTCAAACATATATTTCTTGCATATTTTTATATATAAATAGATAAATATATACCCAAGTGTTAAACCTGCAAGTACATCAGTTAAATAGTGAACTCCAAAATATAACCTTGAAAATGCAATTAATGCAATTAATAAAGATAGTAGTGAAACTAAAGTTACTTTTAACCATTTGTTTTTTATTAGTTTATAACAAAGATATATTAAAAATCCATATAATACAATACTTAGTTCTGAATGACCACTTGGGAAACTAAAACCTGATTCGTTTATTATCATAAAATTTAAAGGTCTAGTTCTTCTTACTATATTTTTTATTACAAAATTAAGCAAAGCACCTATTCCAACTGCAAAAAACATGTAATATGTTATTTTTTTATTCTTAATTACTATATAGCAAAAACAAAGTACCAGTATTACTGCCCAGACACTTGACATTTGTGTAATTATTCCAAATATATTTGTTAAAATATCACAATGTAATTTTGCTATAGCAGAAAGTACATAATTATCACATTTTGATATTCCTATGCAAAGTATTAAAACTAAAATAATTGCAACTATTATAACTGGTAATAAAAATAATATATCTTTTTTATTAAATTCTATATCTTTTAATATATTTTTCATAACAACTCTCTTTTCATTATTAGTTTTAAATATAGTATCATATATAACAAATATTTTCAAGTAACGCTTTTAGATATTTGAGTTTAAGCTAAAATCATGATATAATGAGCTTATGAAAATTGAATATATTATACAAAAAACTGATGAAAAGAAGAAAGTTAAAGATATTTTAAAATCTAAGTTATATGTTTCAAGTATACTACTTAGAAAGCTTAGAGAAAATCACTTAATATATATAAATGGCAATAATATTTATACTAACTACTTAGTAAAAGAAGGCGAAATTTTATCTTTTTCATTAGTAGAAAATACCCTCGAAAGAAAGTTTGAAGATAAATTTAATCTTATAGATAGACCACTTGATATACTCTATGAAGATGAGTATTTACTTATAGTAAATAAAGAGGCAAATATGCAAGTACACCCATCAATTAATGATTATGAAAATACTCTTTCAAATATAGTTGCATCTTACCTAAAAAAACAAGGTATATACAATATTCATATTGTAACAAGGCTTGACCATAATACAACTGGAATATGTATTTTTGCTAAATATTCGTATATACAAGAATTATTTGTTAGAAAAAAAGAGCAAATTAATCTGCAAAAGTGGTATATTGCTATTGTAAATAATATTGTAGAAAAATCACATGATATTATTACTAAGAATATAGCAAGAAAAGAAAATACTATTATATTAAGGGAAGTAAATGAAAATGGTGACTTTGCTAAAACAGAATATTTTGTTGAAAGTAAAAATATAACAAAAAATTATACTGTACTAAAAATACTTTTGCATACTGGAAGGACACACCAAATCCGTGTACACTTAGCAAGTATTAACCATGTTTTACTTGGAGATGAGCTTTATGCAAAAGAATATAATGTAGAAAACATTACTAAATATATATCAAGACAAGCACTTCATTCAAGTAAAGTTATATTTAATCATCCAATAACAAATAAAGAAATTATAGTTAATTCTAATCTACCAAATGATATGGAAAAACTAGTAAAGTAGAAGCAAGAAAACTTACTTCTACTTTATTTTCTTTATTCTTCAACTGTATCTTTTTTTGAAAATCGTATAAGTGATATAACACCTGATATTATTTCAAATACATTACCAATTATACTTACATATGCACCTACCATATAGTTATAATATATCCATATAACAGCTGCAACTATAAATACTATTCTTAGGAAATTTGCTTCTTTAAACCATGAGGCGATTGTATAGAATATTGTTATTATTACTGGAATTAATGATAAATAGCCATCATAAGTAAATATAGACATTATTACTATTAAGCTTAAAAAGATTATTAACCAAATTTTCGATATTTCTTGATTTTCTTTTCTCTTTTTGTAGAATATAAAACATCTAATTGCTGATGTAAAATTCATAAAACTAGTTAGGAAAACTCCAAGTAACATATATTGTACTGTATATAATATATTAGCAATACATTCTAATAATAATATTTTATAATGTTTTTTTCTTTGTATGCTTACTACCCAAAATATAACAGCAAATGCTCCTACAATTTGTGCTATTATAGATATTATATTAATCACCTCTTATTTATTTTTTTACTTATTATTCTTTAACTAAATCAAATTCATCAAAAATATTTCCGACAATTTCTTCTATTACATCTTCCATTGTTATTATACCAAGCATATTGCTATTTTCATCTTTTACAATTACTATAGCTTGATTTTTTTGTTGCATAAGTCTAAATATATCATCAGCTTTATCATTTTTATCTACAAATATTGGCTCGTGCATTATATCTAGTATATTTAATCTTTGATATTTTTTATGATATACAATTATATCTTTTATATTTAAAATTCCTATTACAAATTCCTTTTCCTTGTTGTATACTGGCATTCTTGTATATTTTGATTTTTTAATTATATCCATAAGCTCTTTTTTATCAATATCTACACTTATTGATACCACATCCTCTTTTTTAGTCATTATCTCTTGAGCTTCAGTATCGTTAAAATTAAATACATTAAATATTAAATCTTTTTCACCTTCTTCTACTACTCCCTCATCTCTGCCATTTAATATTATTGCTTTAATTTCTTCTTCTGTTATTTTTTCTTCTTTTTTATTACCACAACCAAATAATTTTGATACTAAATTTGTTGATTTAGTTAAGATATATACAAATGGATATGTAACTTTCATTAGTATAGTTATAAATCCTACCATAAAATATGCTATTTTATCTGGATATGTCATTGCAATTCTTTTAGGTACTAACTCGCCAAATACAAGTGTAAAATACGAAAGTATTAAAGTTACTATTATAACTGTTATTGTTTTAAGTATGCCTACATCTATATTTAAAAACTGAAAATATATTACAATCTCATCTGCAAATGCTTCTGCTGCAAAGGCACTTGCAAGAAAGCCAGCAAGTGTTATACCAATTTGTATTGTTGCTAAAAAACTACTTGGATTATCTACAAGTCTTTGAATTTTCTTTGCTTTTTTATTATTCTTTTTTATTTGTTGCTTAAGTTCTATTTTATTTATTGATAAAAAAGCTATTTCAGATGAAGCAAATAAACCATTTATCAATATTAAAACTATAACAACTATTATTTGGATTAACATAGGTTCACCTCTAACTAGTTTTTATTATAATCTAAGATAACTATATTTACAATATCTATATAGAAAAAATAGATATAAAATTAATAACTTTATATCTATTTTTCCTCATTTTCATCTTGATTTAGTATTATATTAATTGCCTCTTTAATAGTAGTAACCTTGCGAAATATTTTTTTAGATCTTTTTACCAAAAAGCCCTTACCCATATATATCGTCTTGATATTAAACTTATAGCCATTATTTACATCATCTAAGAAATTATCTCCAATAATGTATCTTATAGAATTACCATGCTCATTATATAACTCTTCAAGTTCAATATACTTATTTATATTTGTTATAAGTTCATATTTCATATCTATTCTATTTGTATACATATTATTTGAGAGAATTATTACCTTATAACCTTCAGCATTAAGCTTATCTAACATATATATATTCTTATTTATAGATTTTTTTGCATAATACCTATATAACCGTCTATATTCTACAAGAGATCTCTTAAAAGACTTTTTAACAAATAACGAATATATGAATATTCTAAATCTTAACAAAAAATTGTTATTCTTAACTATTCCTAAATCATTAATTTTACGTGCTAATAAGTCTATGAACATCACAAACTTATTGCCCTCAAATACCTTCGCTATAATTTCTTTATCTCGCATAAAAAAATCATCAAAGAGTGTTCCATCAAAATCAAGTATTACTAACAAGTTTGAATTACTCATAAACTTCTCCTCCTAACATATTAATGTTATTTTTTTTATATAAATATACTACATTTTACCATTTGATTTACTATATTTCAAGTATTCATATATAAATTCATCAATTTTTCCATCCATTACTGCTTGAACATTTCCTTTTTCATAATTTGTCCTATGATCTTTTACTAAAGTATATGGGCAAAATACATATGATCTAATTTGGTTACCCCAAGCATTATCAACACTATCTCCCTTAATATCATTTATTTTTGTTTTATGCTTTTCTTCTTCTAATTTATATAACTTTGCTTTTAACATTTTCATACAGTTTTCTCTATTTTGTACTTGTGAACGTTCTGTTTGACAACTTACTACAACTCCACTTGGTAAATGTCTAATTCTTACAGCAGATGAAGTTTTATTAACATGTTGTCCACCTGCTCCACTTGCTCTAAAAACGTCCATTTCAATATCTTCTGGTCTAATTTCAATATTTATATCATCTGATATTTCAGGAAGTACCTCTACGCCAGCAAAAGAAGTATGTCTTCTGCTATTACTATCAAAAGGAGATATTCTAACAAGTCTATGCACACCATTTTCTCCCTTTAAATATCCATATGCATTTACACCTTTTACTAAGAATGATACACTTTTTATTCCCGCTTCTTCGCCATCTTGCATATCAAGTACTTCTACCTCGTAGCCTTCTTTATTTGCCCATCTTGTATACATTCTATATAGCATTAAAGCCCAGTCTTGTGACTCAGTTCCACCTGCACCTGGATGAATAGTAAGTATTGCATTATTCTCATCATAATGCTCTGAAAGTAATGTACTTATTTCAAGTTTTTCTAATTTAGCCTCTAATATTTTGCATAGCTTTTCTGCCTCTTTAAAACTCTCACTATCATTTAACTCTTCTGCTATTTCAATATATCCACTTGCATCAGATATACTTAAATATAACTTTTCTATATTTTCAACTATACTTTTTAAATTTTTAAGTTTTAATAGTACTTTTGATGAATTTTCACTATTTTCCCAAAAATTACTTTCTAAAGTTTGCTTTTCTAAATTTTTAATTTCTTCCTTTTTTCCTTTTATATCTAGTGCATTTTCTATTTGTTTTAATTTATCTTCTAAATTACTAATTTGTATTTTTATACTATCAAAATCCATTAAAGACATTCACTCCATATCTTATCTATATTATATTCTTTTACCTCATTTGGCTTACATGTAAATTCTAAATATTCATCTTTAGTAGGATGAAAAAATGATAAATAATATGACCAAAGTGCAAGATTTTCTCCCACTTTATTTACTTTTTGCTCATATTTTATATCTCCATAAAGTGAATGTGAAATATTTGCAAATTGTACTCTTATTTGATGATGACGCCCAGTAAGCAGATTAACATCTACTAAAGTATAATCTTTATTTTTATATTTAAAGTTTTTTAATGCCTTAAACTTAAGTATTGCCTGTTTTGCATTTTTAATATCTTTATTTACTACTTCACTTTTATTAATTCTTTCATTTTTTCTTAAATAATTTTCTAATGTAACTTCTTCACCTGTTATATCTATAATTCCATTAACTATTGCAAGATATCTCTTTTTAACATCTTTATTTCGTATATATTCTGAGATTCTAGAAGCAGCTTTTGAAGTTTTGGCAAATACCATTACTCCTCCAACCATTCTATCAAGTCTATGGACAAGACCTAAATATACATTTCCGTTTCTTATCATATTTTATTTTTAGATACTCTTTAATTTTTGTAATCATATCTATATCTTTCGTTTTATCCTCTTGAACAGGTATATTTACAGGTTTAACTACTACAATAATATGATTATCTTCATACAAAATCTTTAAATCCATTTTTCCCCCAAATACTAACTATATTTATATACTTCTATAACAATTCTTTCGCTTCTTGTTTTCCTTAAAACTGTCCCTATTTTTAATTTACCACATTTTCTAAATGATACAATATCATCTTCTTTAAGCAAATAACTTAGAAAATACTCCTGTTTATCATTTATATATAAATCACCACTTATAATTTTATCTTTTACTTTATTTCTGCTTAAGCCATATACAACTGAAAGTACAGCATCAACTCTTAGTGAAGGTACAATATATTCATTTTTTACTAAATTTACTTCAAGCATTTCTTCTAAATTTTTATCTATTATAGCTTTTTCTACATCTACTTCTTGTTTTTTTACTTTAAATAGATTTGTTAGAATATACTCTTCTACATTTCTCAAACAAAATACTATAGCAAAATTCTCATGAACATATATATCTCCTATTACTTCATGTTTTAAACCAAGTGAGAAAATTGCTCCCATATAATCTTTATGATACAGTTTATCTTTATTACTTGATGTTATTTTAATAGCAGAAATATAATTACTAAAAAAATTATCATCTACTACTACAAAATCAGGTATGAAAAATATTACTTTTTTTGATAGTTTACCATCAAGTGAATAAACAAAATAGTTTATTTTTAGCTCATTTAATATACTTGTTATTTTACTAAACTCATCTAAATTTAAAAAATTAGTAAATTCTATCTTATTTGTTTTCTCATATCTATATACTTTATCTAATATATTAGATATAAATATCTTTTCTTCTTTTTCTTTATATCTTTCTAAAATTTTTGCTTTAATTTCTCTTGTAATCAAAAAAATTTCTCCTTAGCTTAAAGATTTAAAATAATCAGTTAAAATTTCCTTAACTTCTTCTATACTCTCTGCTTTATTTACTGCATCTTTTACTTTTGTACTTTTATTTAGTCCTTTTAAATACCAAGCGATATGTTTTCTGCATTTTAAATTTGCAAGTTTTTCTCCATCGTACTTACACATATAATCTATATGTTTAAATATCATTTCTAGTTTTTCTTCGTTAGTTGGTATATAATCTTTCCCATCTAGTATACTTTTAAATATCCATGGATTACCCATAGCGCCTCTTGCTACCATTATACCGTCACAATTTGTTCTTTCAAACATAGTAAGCGCAGATTTTACATCAAATATATCACCATTTCCGATAACATTAATATTTACACTTTCTTTTACTTTCTCGATTATATTATAGTCTACATTACCACTATAATAATCTTTTCTTGTTCTTCCATGTACAGTTATTTGTCGCACTCCATTTGCTTCACATATTTTTGCTACATCAAGTGCAGTTATTCTTTCTTCGTCAAAACCTTTTCTAGTTTTAACAGTTATTTCTTTTTCTGATACTTTAACTGCTTCTTTTATAATTTCCTCAACATTTTTTAAATCTAAAAGTAGTCCTGCACCATCTCCATTTTTAACAAGTTTTGGTGCAGGACAACCCATATTGATGTCTATAATATCAATATCTTCTCTTTTATTTAATGTAAGTATTGTATTTCTTATACTCTCTTTATTGCTACCAAAAATTTGTACAGCGGAAGGAACTTTGTCATTTTCTAACTCAAGTATTTTTTCCGTTTTTTTACTATTAAATTCTAATGCCTTACTACTTGCCATTTCAGTATATGTAAGTCCTGGTCCCATAGTTTTACATATTTTTCTAAATGGCAGATCAGTTACACCAGCCATAGGTGCTAAAAATACATTGTTCTTTAAAGTAATTTTTCCTACATTTAGTTTTTTTATATATTTTTGTATAGCTTCCATCTATTCTACTCCATAATATGTTTTTGATTTATATTTAAAGCCTTTCATATAATATACATTATTTGTATCTTCTGCAACTAAATATACATCTTGATTTTGTACAGTACCTGTTCCATTTTTTATTGTTGAATCTTTAAGAAGTGAAACATCTATAACAAATAACTTATTATTTAGGTCACCATTTAAAGTTGCCTCTCCTCTAAACTCATCTGAAAGTGAAGATGTTGTTACAATTTCACTTGTTACAGGTAATGTTTTATTTTCGACATAATATTCATTTACATCATCTGCTACTCGTCTTATATTTGATATATATTCATCGAAATTTGCTGAAGTTATTGCGTTACTTCCAACAACTGAAGCAACTGATATAAGAGTCAGCATAATTATTACTGCAGTAGCAACTATTACAAGACTTATTCCACTTTTTCTATTCATATACCATTCCCCATCTCTTAAAAATATCTTACTATAATAATACTATATAATAGTTATTTTTTCAAGTAAATTATTCTAAGAACACACTTTTTGATTTTCTAGCTGATACATTAAGTGCAATTCCTATTGCAATACCACTTGTTATCATACTACTTCCGCCATAGCTTACAAATAAAAGTGGCACTCCAGTTATTGGTAGAAGTCCTATTGTCATTCCTATATTTTGTACAAAATGGAAGAAAAACATTCCTGCTATTCCAATAACCATAAAACTAGAGAAATCATCTCGTGCATTTTTCGATATAATTATAAGTCGTATTATTAAAACAGTATATACTACTACAACTAACACTGAAAAAACAAAACCTAATTCCTCTGAAATTACCGAGAATATAAAATCAGAAGATTTTATAGGTAAATAACCATATTGTGTCTGTGCACCATTTAACAAACCAGTACCAAATAATTTCCCTGCACCAACAGCTATTTTAGATTGTATTGCGTTATAGCCACTTCCAAGTGGGTCAAGCTCAGGGTTAATAAATACTTTTATTCTTTCTTGCTGAGTTGGATTTAATATAAGGAAATACACTACTGGTATTAATAGCAAAATTAAACCTAATGCTATAAATATATACCTATATTTTATACCATACTTAAATAGCATAAATGCAAGTATTACAAGAAATACTATCGCAGTTCCAAAATCTGGCTGTAATACTATCAATATTATTGGAATAAGGAAAATAAGTATTGATACTGCAAATAATATAATTTGCTTTTTCTTGTCATTTTTTTGTATGTTATTTTTTAATATACTTAAAAATTTTGCACCACATATAATACATGCAATTTTCATAAGTTCCGAAGGCTGATAAAGCATACCTCCTAAGTTAAACCAGCTATTTGCTCCCATAAGTGATGGCATAAAAAGCACCAGTACTAAAAGCACTAAATTTATCCCATATAATATATAGCCAAATATATCAAATACATTATAGTCTATACACCATATAACTATCATCATTATAAATACTGCACCAAACCATATTAGCTGTTTTATATATTCGTCTTTATTTACATCTGTAGCATATCCTGCACTAAAAATACCTACAACACCTACTGCAAATAATATTAATACGCAAACTAATGTGATATAATCAGTATTTTTTAATAACCTTTTTAACAAAAAATTTCACCTTTCCTTTTTTTATTCTAGTTATAATATTTGTATTATACACTGATATATGCAGTTTTTCAATACTAAAAATGCATAAATTTCAAAAATGGCAAAGTCTATACTAAAATATAGCATAAACTTTGCCTATATGTGTATATGAGTAATATTCATTAGCATTCAATTTAATTTATTTATAATACTTTTTTATAATAATACCAAAAATATTTAATTTGCATAATATTTGCTACGACAAAGCGCACGCAGGATTTCATCCGCTTGACTCTTGCCGTTCCCTTGCCAAAATATTAAGTTTACCTCGGTTATTATTCTTTATCTAATTAACTACTTTATCTACAAAAAAGTGTTCAGTATATCAGTGCCACTTATTTTGAGACACACACTGCGCGAAAATTGTAGGCAGTGCCATCGTAGCTGCCGAAGTAGAAAAGCCCGGCAAGAGTATCACTAACGCGGAAATTGCCTCCACGAAGTGAAAAATTATAGCTACCAGAAAAGCAATATATATATTCGCCAAACCAACTTGTATAACCATATCCAGAAGTAGATGTCTCCCATATTGCTTCTCCTTTTCTTTCACTGTTTATATTATAATTTTCTTTAATATCATTTCCTGATGATGCTTCATATACTGATACGTATTTTGTTGATGTTCCTTTATTTTTTTCGTTACTTTCATTGTTTGTTTCATCTAATAGTGATTGTCCATAATTTTTTAAATTACTAACACCATTATTTAGATATCCTGCTGTATATTCATCTATTCCTCCACTCATATCATATATTCCGTATATATTTCCTGTTGTTGAGGCTTTCTGTCCTTCTAGTGTGTTATATGTATCTGATGAGGTTGTTCCTTTTCCTGTTGTCGAATTTTTATTTTGCGTTACCTCTACTCCATTTCTTCCATATTTACTTTGTGCAAGGTACGCTACTGCTCCCCATTCACTATTCTTCATTTGATGTGTATCTGTTTCACTTGCATTAAATTTATATGGGTTATTATTATCTATTGCTAGATTTTTGCATAATGTGAACATATCTCCTATTGTTGTAATATTTTTATATGAATCTTTTCCTGGTACAAACTTTGGATATGTTTTCTTTGAGTTATTTTCTTTTCCAGTTCCTTCGCTTGCCTCGTATTTTGCTACCCATATTCCTGTTAATTCACTATCCCATCCACCATTTGCAAATCCATTTTCTGTTTCATCTCTAAATACTGGATGTACTATATAATCTGGTGTCAATGTTTTTACACTTCCATCTGTATCTATATATGTGTTTCCTGTTCCTTTTAAGAATATTACATCTATTGGACTTGCTTGTGATTTATCTTCTGGATTTGTATATTTAATTTTGTATGCATATCTTGGTATCCATACCCACTGACTTCCATCTGCTGTTTGCGCATTTGCCCAATGACTTGTTGTGTTATCTGTTTTAAAATTACTTCCATTTCCTTTATATGCATACCAATTTGGATCATTAACATTTGTTTTTTCTGCTGTTCCATTTACATCAGTAGAGAATTTTATTGGTTCCATTCCATCTACTAACCTTGGTGCATTTACACTTGCTACTCCTTCTTCTGTATTTCCATTTGTTCCATATGATGCTTTACACAATACCGCGCGGAACCCGAAGGTACTGTACGTACCGCCATTGTAGGAGTTGAAGTAGAACAGACCATATTTAGTACCACTACCGGAAACGCCACCACGATTCAAGAACGGAGACGACATGTAAGAGAAACCGGAATAGTCGCCAAACCAACTTGTTGAGCTATTAAATTGTCCACTTGTAGATGTCTCCCATATTGCTTCTCCTACTCTTTCTGTGTTTTTTTCTTCTTTATAATTTGACTCTTCATCTGAACTACTACCTTCGTATACAGATACGTATTTTGTTGAATTTCCGTTGTTATTTGTTTTTGTTTCGTCTACTAGTGATTGTCCGTAACTTAAATAACTACTACTACCACCTCTTAGGTAGCCTGCTGTATATTCAGATGCTCCTCCACTCATATCATATATTCCATATATGTTTCCTGTTGTTGATGCTAATTGACCACTTTGTGTACTGTATGTGTCTGATGTGCTTGCTCCATATCCTGTTTTATAATCTGCATTGTTTTGCTGTACCTCTACTCCATTTCTTCCATATTTACTTTGTGCTAGGTAAGCTACTGCTCCCCATTCACTATTCTTCATTTGATGTGTATCTGCTGTTGAAGAAGAAAATCCGTATGGATTACCACTTTGGTTTAGATTTTTGCATAGTGTGAATATATCTCCTATTTTGATACTTGTATATGAATTTACACTTGGTACAAATTTTGGATATGCTTTTTCTGATGTACTTTCATTTCCAACAGAAGTATTTTTACTTGCTTCGTATTTTGCTACCCATATTCCTGTTAGTTCACTATCCCAACCTCCATTTGCAAATCCATTACCTGTTTCATCTCTAAATGCTGGGTGTACTATATAATCTGGTGTCAATGTTTTTACACTTCCATCTGTATCTATATATTCTGTACTACTTGTTCCTTTCATAAATTTTATATCTATTTCACTTGCATCACTTGTATATGGATTTGCTATTTTGTATGCATATCTTGGTATCCATACCCACTGGCTTCCATCTACTGTTTTTGCATTTGCCCATCTACTTGTCTTTCCATCTTTCCCATAAGTTCCTTGACTTGTATATGAATACCAATCTTCATCATCTGATGTTGTTTCTTGTGGATTTCCACTACTATCAAATTTTATTGCTGTCATTCCAGGATATAACTCTGGTTCATTTACTTTTGCACTTGCTTCAAGCACTGTTACAGTACATCTTGCTGTTACACTACTCTTATCTTGTGATGTTGCTGTTATTGTTGCTTTTCCTACTCCTTTTATTGTTACTTTTCCACCTGTATCTACTGTTGCAACACTATTTGCATTTGTTGACCAATTTATTCCTTTGTTTGTCGCATTTGCTGGCAATACTGTTGCTGTTATTTTAAAGTTTTCTTCTTCTCCATATATTATTTCTTTACTTGTTGGACTTAATGTTATACTTGTTACATCTATTTTATTTGTTGTTCCTGTTAAGTTCTCTACTGTTTTACTTCTTGATGTTATTGTACTACTTGTTATTGTTACTTTTACTTGTATATTATATGTTGTATTTGGTGTTAATCCTGTTATTTGGTAATTACTAGTTGTATATTTGTCTGAGTTTATATTATTTATTGTTTTAGTTGCATAATTTGAGTCTGTACTTTTTTTATACATTACTTCTATCTTACTTATATTACCATGTAATGTTGATGCATCTATACTTACAGGTATTGTATCTGTTGTTATTCCACTTGATACTACACTTGCTGTTACCTTTATTGGCTCTATTACGTTTACACTACATTGGGCTGTTGCCTGTGAATTATCTGTTGATGCTACTGTTACTGTTGTACTTCCTATATCTTTTGCTGTTATTGTTGCCGTTGCTTCACCACTTGTTGCTGTTGTTCCTCCTGTTATTTCTACTTTATTTTGAGGACTACTTGACCAACTTAATCCTTGTTTTGTTGCATTTGTTGGTGTTATTGTTGCTTTTAGTTGTGCTGTATTTCCTAGTGCTATTTCTAAATTATTGTTATTTAATGATACACTTGTTACATCTATCTTTAAACTACTTGCTACTAAATCTGCTGTCTTTGTTCTATCTCCTGTTATTGTTACTATTACTTTTATATCATATTTCGTATCTGGTGTTACTCCTTCTGTTATATCGTATGTTCCATTGTATGTTGTTCTTCCAGTTGTTATTGATACTATTTTTGTTTGCCAATTTCCTGATGGATTTTCTCTATATTTTACTTGTATACCTGTTATTGTTCCATATTGTGTTGATGCATCTATTTTTACTGGTATTTTATTTGATGTTATTGTTCCTAAGCTTGCTTGCAAATCTATTGGCTCTACTGTTGTTACAACACATGTAGCTTTTGCACTTATATTATCTTGTGATTGTACTGTTATTGTTGCTTGTCCTATTTCTCCTGTTACACTTGTTGTTACTTTTCCATTATTATCTACATTTGCTACATTTGGCTTATCACTTGACCATTTCAAAGTTTTATCTGTTGCATTTTCTGGCATTACTGTTGCTGTTAATTGTTCACTATTTCCTAGTGCTATTGTTGTTGTACTCTCATTTAAACTTACACTTGTTACTCTTATTTTCTTTGTTGTTCCACTTATTCTATTTTTTGTATATGTATGGTTTGTTGATATTGTTACTGTTACTTCTATTTCATATGTTGTATTTGGTTCTAATCCACTATCTATTGTATATGTATTACTATATGATGTTTTATTTGCTCCTATTTCAGTTGTTGTTAATGTCTTTGTTGTCCAATTAGCTGTTCCACTTTTTTTGTATTTTATATCTATCTTACTTAATGTTCCATATTTTGTTGATGTTGTTATTTCTACTGGTATTTCACTTGATGTTGTTGTTCCAGTACTTGCATCAAGTGTTATTGGCTCTACTACATTTACTGTACATGTATCACTTATACTTTCATTATCTTGTGATTTTGCTGTTATTATTGCTTGTCCTATTGAACTTGTTGTTATTGTTCCTCCACTTACATTTGCTACTTCTGTTTTACTACTTGACCAACTTACATTTTTATTTGTTGCATTTTCTGGTGTTATTGTTGCTGTTATTATTTGTGTATTATCTCCTAGTGGTATTTCTAATGTTTTAGGGCTTAATGTTAGTTTTGTTACATCTATTTTCTTTGTTGTTGCTTTTAATCCTTTTTGCGTATATGAATGTCTTGTTGATATTGTTACTGTTACTTCTATTTCATATTCTGTATATGGATTTAATCCACTATCTATTGTATATGTCTTATTATATGATTTTGCATTTGCTTCTATATCACTTACCGATTTTACTGTCCACGTATCTGTATTTGCATTTTTAGCTTTATACTTTACTTGTACATTACTTATTGTTCCTACCTTTGTTGTTGTATTTATTTTTACTGGTATTTTACTTGATGTTATTCCGTTTTCATCTATACTTGCTTGTATATCTATTGGTTCTATTACATTTACTTGACATGTATCTTTTGCATCTTTGTTATCTTGCGATGTTGCTGTTATTGTTGTTTGTCCTATTGATTTTGTTGTTATTTTTCCACCT
Organism: uncultured Clostridia bacterium; assembly: GCA_947584535.1. Classification (GTDB taxonomy): domain Bacteria; phylum Bacillota; class Clostridia; order TANB77; family CAG-465; genus CAG-465. The sequence continues at coordinate 11,458 of CANPWO010000016.1, read as the reverse complement.
TCTACTGTTGCTACATCTTTATTTGTACTATCCCAGTCTACTCCTTTATTTGTTGCATCATCTGGTGTTATTGTTGCTTGTAATATATGTGTATCCTCTCCTAGTGGTATTTCTAATGTTTTAGGGCTTAATGTTAATCCTGTTACATCTCTTTTTAATGTCTTTCCTGGTAAATCATTTGTTGTTAAACTATGTTCTCCTATTACATCACTTATTATTGTTACTCTTACTTGTATATTATATTCTGTAAATGGTGCTAGTCCTTCTATTTTATATGTTCCTTCATATTCTGTTTGACCTGATTGTATATCTACATTTTCTGTTACATATTCATCTTGTGTATCTTTTTTCTTATACAGTACTTCTACTTTACTTATTTTTCCATGTTTTGTTGATGTTTTTATGCTTACTGGTATTACTTCATCTGTTTTTTCTCCACTTATAATTGCTGTTAATGATATTGGCTCTGTTACTTCTACACTACATTGCGCACTTACACTTGGCTCATCTGTTGATGTTACTGTTACATTTGTTTTTTGCATTTGTTTTGCTGTTATTGTCGCATTTGCTTTTCCTTCTTTTGCTGTATCATCTCCTTGTATATCTACTATATTTGATGGTTCACTTGTCCATGTTAATCCTTGATGTGTTGCATTATTTGGTTGTATTGTTGCTTGTATATTTTCTGTATTTCCTAATGGTATTTTTATACTTGTTGGACTTAATGATACACTATTTACTGGTATTTTTAATGTTGTTCCACTTAATCCTGATTGTGTTACTGAGTGTCCATTTGCATAATTACTTGTTTTACTTGATATTTCTACTTTTACTTCTATATCATATTGTGTTTCATCTTTTAATCCTTCTATTATTATTGTATCATCATAATTTATCTGTCCACTTACTCCATCTATTACTTCTTTTTCTTGCCAATTATTATTTTCACTTGTCTTTTTATACCTTATTGTTATTTTTGCTAATGTTCCATGTTCTGTTGATGTTTTTACTTTAACTGGTATACTTGATGATGTTATTCCTTCTTTATTTACACTTGCATCTATTGTTATTGGTTCTGTTACTTCTACTTGGCATACATCTTTTTTATTCTCGTTATCTCTTGCTTTGGCTGTTATTGTTGTATTTCCTACTCCTGTTGTTGTTATTACTCCTTCGTTTACTATTGCCTTGTCCTGAGCACTACTTTCCCATATCACTGTTTTATCTGATGCATCTTCTGGCAATACTGTTGCTGTTAATGTTTCTGTTTCTCCTAGTACTAACTTTGTAGTATCTTTATTTAATGTTACACTTTCTACTGGTATCCATGTTGGTTCTGTTTGTAGTGATACTTTCTTTTGACATGATTTATCCTTTAATGTAGCCACTACTTCTATTTCAAATATCTTTCTTGGTTCTAATCCATTTATTACATAGTCATTTGTGTTATATTCTGTTCTATTTACGTCTATTGATGGATCTGTTACCCAATCTTCTTTACCTTTTTCTCTATGTTGTATTTCTATCTTCTCTATCTGGTCATATGTTGTATTTGCTGATATTTTTAATGTTGCTTTTGTTCCTCTTGCTTCTGTTACTTCTGCACTTAACTCTAATGGGTCTAATACTTCTACTTGACAAGTTACACTTTTTGTTAAATATTTTGCTGTTATTGTTGCACTTCCTACTTCTTTTGCTGTTATATTTCCTTCTTGGTCTACTCCTACTTTTGCATCATCACTTGTTTCCCATGTTAATGTTCCTTCTCTTTTATTTCCATTTTCTACTGTTGCTTTTAATGTATCTTTTTGTCCTTTTCTTAATTGCAATGTTTGCTTATCTAGTGTTATTGTTGTTTTATCTATTACACTTACACTACATACATCTGATGTATAGTTTCCATATTCTCCCTTTGCTATTATTGTTGCTGTTCCTACATCTCTTCCTGTTACTTCTCCTGTTTGTGATAAATCTACTGCATTATCTGGGCTTTGACTTTCTACTTCCCATGATACATCTTGGTTATCTGCTGTCTCTGGTGTTATTATTGCTCTTAACTGAGCAGATTCATCTAATCCAAGTTCTACTTCACTTGGATCTATTGTTATTTTTTCTACTTTTATATAGTCTCCTACATTTACTTTTACTGTTACTTTCTTTTCTATTTCTACTCCATCTTTTGCTGTTACTTTTGCTGTTAGTATTGCTACTCCATCACTTATTCCTTGTATATCTACTGTATTTTCTTTTTCTTCTATTATTCTTGCTTTTGTTTGCTCATCTATTTCAAATTCTACTTGGCTATCTGTATCTGGCAATACTGTTGCATATATTCTTTCTTTTTGACTTATCTTTAAACTTACTTCCTCTGTACTTAATACTAGTACTTCTCCTTCATTTAATATATTTATTCCTACTTCTTTTGCCCATTCTTGTTGTTCTTCACTTAAAAACTTATCTCTGTTATCTATATATATCTTCCCATCTGCTACAAATACTTTTCCTTCGTATTCTGTTCCTACTATACTTGGCATGATAGAAGCGAGACTGTTATTTTCACCCTCGTTTACTATTTTTCCTTTATATATTATATTTCCTTCTTTTGTTATATTCATCTTATCTGTATAGTATCCTTTTGTATTTGATACATTATCAAACAAGGCACTTGAGTAAAAATTATTATACTCATCTTTTAATGCTGTTAAATCTGTTTTTACCTTAGTTTCATTTGCTCTTGATATTGGATTATTACCTGTTATTGACAGGATTACTGCTCCTGCTAGTATTACCATTACTATTATTGTTATTATTAGTACTAGTAATGATATTCCTTCTTTTTTATCTTTCATTGCAACTTTGTTTATACCTGTTTTCATTTATATATTTAACCTCCATATACATCAAAATATATTTTAGAAAAATGAAAATGCTTAAAAATCCACTAATTAGCGTATTTTCTCAGTATAAGCTTCACTTTCTAAATATATCACTAAGGTTATTGTAACACAAAACAAAGATAGTTGCAATAAAGAGACATAAATTTCCTAAAACTTTTTTACATTTCTATTATAAAAAGTAAAAAAAGTAGCGTAATATCAATTACTTTTGCAAATATAATTTTTTATTAAATTTTCTGTTAATGAAAAAATAGAGCTAAAGTCAAAGACCTTAGCCCTAATATATGAAAAAGCATTTTTAATTTTTTTCGTTTCTTAGCTTATTTAAGCTTTATATTTTATGTATAGGAATTGTTTTATATTTTAAAATTATGGATAATTAATTATATATCATATATCATCTCCTTTACCTTAATTATATTTAAGTTATATCTTCATTGTATACTTAGTGAGTATTATATATCACCTCCCTAACAAACAAGAACTTACTCTATTATATATTTTAAACTTTTCATATCATCCTCCTTTCAACTGACTACATTATATCTTTTAAATGTGATAGGAATATGATAGAGATGTAAAATGTATATGAATAACTTAGGCTTTAAAAAAGGTCTGATATTTTTATATATCAAACCTTTATATATTATTTATATTTTTATTCTTTTTGATTTTCTTTCTTAGATTCTTTCTTACTTGCTTTTTCTAAATCAAAATAGAAAGTAGAGCCTTTACCTACTACACTATCAACACCATAATTTGAATTGTGTTTATCAAGTATATTCTTTACAATAGAAAGTCCAAGTCCTGTACCACTACTTACTCTTTTAAATGTATTAGATGACTTATAGTATCTATTCCAAATATTTGGTAAGTCTTCTTTTGCAATTCCTGGACCATTATCTTCAACTGAGAATTTAATTCTTTTTTGTGTATTTGAAATTTTTATGTGTATTTTTTTATCCTCACCACTATGATTAATTGCATTTGCTACTAAGTTATATACTACTTGCTCTATTTTTGTTTTATCAGCTAAAACATAAGCATCATTTGGTATATCTACTTTTATATCACAATTTCCATATTTTATAATATCAAAGCTATTTATGATTTTCCTAGTTACCTCACCTAAGTCAAAAATAGTTTTAGTAAGTTCAGTAAAACCAGATTCAATAGTTGAAAGATCCATCATATCACTTACAAGCCTTGTTAATCTATCTGTTTCTTCGATAATTACATTTAGATGCTCTTCTCTTTTTTCCTTGTTATCTCCGTGATAAATCTCTAATCATTTCAGAATATGCTTTTATCATAGTAAGTGGGGTTTTTAAATCATGCGAAACATTTGCAATTAATTCTTTCCTTACTTTATCCGTTTCAGCTAGTTCTTTTGTAGCATAATTTAGTGTATCTGCTAGTTCATCTATTTCTTTGTATCCTGCCTTTTTAAATTCTATATCATAATTTCCTTTTGCAAGTTTACTAGCAGTATTTGTTATTTCCTGTATTGGATGTGATATTCTTTTTGACAAGAAAATTGATACAATAATAGATACAAAAAGAGAAATTGCTGTTACATATATTAACTGACTTTTTAGTACATTTGTAGTTGCATCTACTGGATCTATTGAAGATGCAATACAAAGACAAGTATCACTACCATCAATTTTTCGTCCATATATAAATACTTCTGTTTTAAATCTATCAAGTTTTACAGTATAATTTATACTGTTATTTGGACTTTTACTCATTTTATCAATTACTTCTTCTATATTAATTGATAATGGTCTTGTTGGCACTTGAAGATTAGTTCCAGAAATCATATTATTTCCTGATGAAGTATATATTATATTTCCAGTTAAATCAAATAACACTACTGCTGATGCATTTTTATATGCAAGTTTATCCACCGTTTCAGTGTAATTTCCATTTATATACTCTCTTTCTATTTCTGTAGCTAATCTTACTACCTCATTTTTTTTCATCTTGCTATAATAACTTTGCAAAAATATTACTTGCATAAACCAAAGTATTACAAATATCAATATTGCGTAAGTAATAAAATATTTCCAAAGTTTAAAAGTAAGTGTATTTGTTGAATCATTATTATTCTTCAAATTTATACCCCATTCCTCTTACAGTTACTATCTTGTCCCTGTATTTACCTATACTGTTCCTTAACATTTTAACATGTGTATCAACAGTCCTATCTTCACCAAAGAAATCATAACCCCAAACTTCATTTAGTATTTTTTCACGAGATAAAGCAATATTTTTATTAAGTACAAAATATACAAGTAGTTCATATTCTTTAGGTGTTATATCAAGTTTCTTTCCTTCTACATATACCTCTCTACCAAGCATATCTATTACTAAATCTTCATATACATACTTTTCATTTTTAGATTCCTTTTCATCTACCTTAGCAGTTGCTCTTGAAAGTACTGCATTTACTCTTGCCATAAGCTCTTTTGGACTAAATGGTTTTACTACATAATCATCTATACCTATTTCAAAGCCGAATAATTTATCATATTCTTCTCCTCTTGCAGATAGCATAATAACAGGTATATCTTTAAATTTTTTTATTTCCTTTATTGCAGAAAAGCCATCAAGTCTTGGCATCATTATATCCATTATAATAATATCAAAATCATTTTCTTTACATTTATTTACTGCATCCATTCCATCAGTTGCTTCTTCTACTTCATAGCCACTAAAACACGCATACTCTTTTATAACTTCTCTAATTTTTTCTTCATCATCTACAACTAATATTCTTGACATATTTTCCCTCCTATAACTTTATATCTATTAAAATTATATATCTACTTTGTGATATTTTAGTAATAGACATAAGAAATATATTATTTTTTTACTTTTTTATTTTTTACTATTATATCATATATTTTCCATTATAACTAATATTTTAAAGAAAAAATTCCCACTTCATAACAAAGTGAGAATTTTTCCTTTTCTCTAAAGAGAAATTAAATGAAAAACTTACTTATATATTAACTTCAAAGTATATAAGTACCTTTTCTTCTTTATAGACCTTAATTATATTTACATCATCAGTAGCACCAATAAGTCCATTTACTAAAGCCCAGTTTACTACATTTTCTTTAAGAAAATTATCAAAACGTCCATCCTTCATAGGTCCAAATACAATAGTCTCTATAAAGTCCATATCATATTTTTGAAGTGACTCTATACAAATAACATCACTTAAATCACAGTTACTTAAATCAATTTCCAGATAATCATTAAGAATACCGTCCCATAACTTCTGTTGCATTTTATCTATGAAGTCATAAGCTATAACATTGTAATTAGCATAAGCTTCCAAATCTTCTCCTTTTTTAAAATCAAAGATTCGAGGATTGAATTTTTCATTTGTTTCTGCTTCTAAACAAAGATTTTCTATAACCGGTACTTCAGCTTCAAAGATATCATCATCATCCCAAGCAACCCACAAATCAAAACAAGTAAACATTTCCTTTAGTATTTTATCTACTTTTTCATCTACCTGCATAACTTTAGACAACATCTTTTTTGCAAATTCATACCGTTCTAAATGAAGATAGGGAATAATTTCCTTAATGTTTCTAAAGTGATTAACTAATGCTTCTTTATCAACATCATAACCATATTCCTTCTTAAATTCACAACATAATGCATTTAATATTTCGAGTACATCACCTAAATTTAATGCCCGCGGATCCAAATACATTTTTAAGTTTACATCTGTTACTTTCATGATAAAAAATCTCCTTTATAATTTATTTGTATAGTTATTATTTAAATTTACGAAATTATTACTTTACTTATTTGCAATAATTATCACAAATCTAAACTTTATTTATACATAAGCAGATTATAGCACAATTATTTTCAAATGTAAACAGATTAATTAAATAAAAACTATATTTTTTTACAAAAAAAGTTAGAAGATAATATCAATAATTATCCTCTAACATTTTTATATTTTTATCTACCAAAGAAACCTTTTTTCTTACTAGATACTTCATCTCCAAATGTAGTTGCAAACTCAGTTAAAATACGTCTTTGCTCATCAGTAAGTTTTTTTGGAATATCTACCTTAACAGTAAATTCTAGGTTTCCTCTACCTCTACTATGTATATTTTGTATACCTTTATCTCTTATCTTAAATTTTGTTCCTGTTTGTGTACCCTCAGGTATAGTATAGTCCATATCCCCTTCAAGTGTAGGTACTTTAATATTTCCACCTAATACTAGTTTTGTAAATGGTACTAGTATTTCTGTTGTTATATTAAAGCCTTCTCTTTTAAATATCTTATGTGGTGTTACATTAACAACGACAAATAAATCTCCGTTTGGGCCACCTTTTCTTCCAATATCTCCTTCACCTCTAAGAGATATTGCTTGACCATTATCTATTCCTGCAGGTATATTTATTTCAATTTTCTTAGTCTTTTTAACACTACCTTTACCATGACATTTATCACATGGATTTGCAATTATCTTTCCTTCTCCGCCACATTTATCACATGTTTTTACAGAAGCAAAAGTTCCCATAATTGTATTTTGTGTAACCTGTATTTTACCACTACCATGACATTTATCACAAGTTGTAGCTTGAGTACCAGGTTTTGCACCACTACCATGACATACGTCACAATGTTCATTTCTTGCAATGTTAATTTCTCTTTTTGTTCCAAAAGCTGCCTCTTCAAAAGAAATAGTCATATTATATCTTAAGTCAGCACCTTTGGCTGGTCCCTGTCTTTTAGATGCTCCTCCAAAGCCTCCAAAACCACCACCAAAGACACTGCCTAGTATATCATCTAGGTCTATATCAATATTCATACCATTTCCAAAGCCTGAAAAATCAAAGCCTCCAAAGCCACCAGCTCCGCCACCACCGAAACCAGCTTGTTCAAAATTTGAGCCAAATCTATCATATTGTGCACGCTTATTACTATCAGAAAGTACACTATATGCTTGACTTATCTCTTTAAACTTAGCTTCTGCCTGTTTTTTATCTTCTTCAGTATGTTGAGCATCTGGATGATATTTTTTTGCTAGCCTTCTATATGCTCTTTTTATTTCGTCATCTGTAGCAGTTTTAGACACACCTAATAATTCATAATAATCTTTTGAATCTGCCACTTCATTATCCCCCTATTTTATAAACAGGGTGGCAAGTGTAACTTCCACCCTTTTATATTATATTTTTATAAGTAAAAAATTATTTATTATTTTCATCTTCTACTTTATAATCTGCATCATGAACAACATTATCTGTTCCTTCTGCACCTTCAGCATTTCCTGCATTTTGATCTGCAGCTTGTTGAGAATATAATTTTGAAGAAATTTCATAGAATACTTGTGTTAATTTTTCAGAAGCTTGTTTAATTGCTTCATTGTCAGTACCTTCTAATGCTTTTTTAACATTTTCAAGTTCAACTTCTACTTTACCTTTTTCTTCAGCAGAAATTTTACCTTCAAGCTCACCTAATGTTTTTTCTGTGTTATATACAAGAGAGTCTGCATTATTTCTAACTTCAACTTCTTCTTTTTTCTTCTTATCTTCTGCAGCATGTGCTTCTGCTTCCTTAACAGCAGCTTGTATTTCTTCTTCTGTTAAGTTTGTGCTTGCAGTAATAGCAATTTTTTGTTCATTATTTGTAGCCATATCTTTAGCTGTAACATGAACGATACCATTTGCATCAATATCAAATGTAACTTCTATTTGTGGAACACCACGTGGAGCTGGTGGAATACCAGTTAAACTAAATCTTCCTAGAGTTTTATTGTATGATGCAATTTCTCTTTCACCTTGTAATACATGTACTTCAACTGATGTTTGACCATCTGCAGCTGTACTGAATATTTGTGATTTTTTAGTTGGTATTGTTGTATTTCTATCAATTAATTTTGTAAATACACCACCATAAGTTTCAATACCAAGTGAAAGTGGAGTAACATCAAGTAATACTAAATCTTTAACTTCACCAGTTAATACACCACCTTGAATTGCTGCACCAATAGCAACACATTCATCAGGGTTAATTCCTTTATATGGCTCTTTTGATGTAATTCTTTTAACTGTTTCTTGTACAAGTGGTACACGAGTTGATCCACCAACAAGTAAAATTTTATCAATTTTATCAAATGTAAGACCTGAATCTTTCATTGCTTGATTTACAGGACCAACTGTTGATTCTACTAAGTCAGAAATTAATTCTTCAAATTTAGATCTTGTTAATGTAACATCTAAGTGTTTTGGACCAGTTGAATCAGCTGTAATAAATGGAAGATTAATTTGTGCTTGCATAACACCTGAAAGTTCGATTTTAGCTTTCTCAGCTGCTTCCTTTAATCTTTGCATTGCCATGCTATCTTGTGATAAATCAATTCCATTATCTTTCTTAAACTCAGATACTAAATAATTAATAATTCTTTCATCAAAGTCGTCTCCACCAAGTTTATTATTTCCTGATGTAGCCATAACTTCAAATACACCATCACCAATATCTAGTATAGATACATCAAATGTACCTCCACCTAAATCATAAACCATTATTTTTTGCTCTGTATCTTTATCAAAACCATGTGCTAAAGATGCTGCTGTTGGTTCATTTATAATTCTTAAAACTTCAAGACCTGCTATTCTTCCTGCATCTTTTGTTGCTTGTCTTTGAGAGTCACTAAAATATGCTGGAACTGTGATAACAGCTTGAGTAACTTTTTCACCAAGATAGTTCTCAGCATCTGTTTTTAATTTTTGTAAAATCATTGCTGAAATCTCTTGTGGTGTATATTCCTTATCATCGATTTTTACTTTTTTGTCTGAACCCATATCCCTTTTTATTGAGATTACAGTTCTATCATGATTTGTAACTGCCTGTCTTTTTGCTACTTGACCTACTAATCTTTCGCCATTTTTTGCAAATGCAACTATTGATGGAGTTGTTCTTGCTCCTTCTGCATTTGGTATAACAACTGGTTCACCATTTTCTATAACAGAAACACATGAATTAGTTGTTCCTAAATCTATACCTATAACTTTTGACATAATAATACCTCCTAAAATACAAAGTTATTTTATATTATATACTTAAATTATACATATATACAATTTAAGTAAATATCTAAATAATTAATTTAATTAATTTGCAACTTTAACCATTGCATGACGTATAATCTTGTCTCCAAGTCTATACCCTTTTCTAAATACTTCTACTACTTGCTTTTCTGCATAATTTTCATCTTCAACATGCATAACTGCTTCATGCAAGTTTGGATCGAAGTCCTGTCCTTGACATTCTATTTCTTCAAGGCCAGTTTTATCAAGCATTTCTTTTAATTGATCATATATCATATGTATTCCATCTTTAAAAGATTCGTCAGTACTTTCTGCATTTATAGCTTTTTCAAAATTATCCATTATTGGTAATATTTCAGCTATAAAATCTGCTACAATACTAATATACATATTCTCTTTTTCTTTTGCCATTCTTTTCTTGTAATTATCAAATTCTGCCATATTACGTTTTAAATGATCAAGATATTCTTCGCTTTTTTTAGTTTGTTCTTCTAAATCTGTATTTAGTTTTGAAATAATCTCATCTTTATCTAATACTTGTTCTGTATTTTCTTCAGTCGTTGTCTCAATATTTTCATCTAAAACTTCTTGCTCATTATTTTTACTTTCTTTATTTTCCATCGTTTTCATCACCTTCTATCTCTTTTTTTTCATTACTATTTAAAAATAGTTTTTTAAATCTTTCATTTATATATTTTAATGTTGATACTGTCTTTGAATAATCTATTCTTTTTGGACTAATTACTGATAATTTTCCAATATGATTATCTTCTGTTCCAAGATTTAATGATATTATAGTATAATCTTTAAGTAGTACCTCTTTACTTTCAGAGCCAATAATTATTCCTAGTTGGTCATTATCAATTTTTTCTATAATACTATCTATTGTATCCTTTGTAGATATTACATTTACAAAATTTTTAGCGTTCTCTATATTTGAAAATTCTGGTAAACTTAATATTGACTCAATATTGCTATTTACTTTAGAAGTATTATTGTTTATTTCAAATTTGATACTCTCTGATATTTGTCCAAGTACAAAAGAAAATGCTTTAAGCTCTTTTTCAATTATATTATTTAGTGCAATATGCAAATTTTCAAGTGGTGTACCTGACAAATTTTTATTTAGTACTGAAGTTAATTCTTCTATTGTCTCATCAGTGACTGTATCTGTAAGCTTAGCAATGCAATCTTTTACTTTACCATTATTTGACATTAGCACAACAAGAAGTAATTTATCTGATATTTTTACTATTTTTATATTTTCAAGTAAATCTTGTGATTTATATGTTAGAACTGTTGGTCTAAGTAAAATCTTCGATACAACATCTGCTGCTTGTTCAAATAATTTTTCTGTATCTCCATAACCGTTTATAGTATTATTTATATAATCTATATCAAGCATTGAAAGTTTTTTCTCTTTCATTAAATTATCAACATAATACCTATAACCTTTAGTAGATGGAAT
>CANPWO010000015.1 GCA_947584535.1 uncultured Clostridia bacterium | reverse complement strand
ACTTCATTCTTTTGTGCTAGTAAGCAAGCTATTGATAAGCCTACATAACCTGTTCCTGCTACTGCTATTTTCATTTTCTTTCCCACCTTACTATTTTTATATATAAAATTCTTTGTACCATTCTGCAAATTTTCTTAATCCATCTCTTAATGAAGTATTTGGTTTAAATCCAAAATCTCTTTCTAATGGTGTAGTGTCAGCATATGTAACAGGAACATCTCCTGGTTGCATTGCTACTAATTCTTTATGTGCTTCAAAATCATAATCTTCTGGCAAAACTCCTGCTTTAATTAGTTCTTCTTGTAATATCTGAACAAAATCTAATAAATTCTCTGGATTTGAATTACCAATATTATAAATCTTGTATGGTGGAATTGGTAATCCGTCTTTCCCATCTTCTTTTTTTGGAGCTTTTTTTATTACTCTTACTATTCCTTCAACAATGTCATCTATATATGTAAAATCCCTTTTACAATTTCCGTAATTAAATATTTTTATCGTTTCACCATTTATTAATTTATTTGTGAAATCAAAATATGCCATATCAGGTCGACCCGCTGGTCCATAAACTGTAAAAAATCTTAATCCAGTTGATGGTATGTTATATAGTTTTGAATAACTATGTGCTAGCAATTCGTTTGATTTCTTTGTTGCTGCATAAAGTGATACAGGGTTGTCCACTTTATCATCAGTTGAAAATGGCACTTTTGTATTTCCTCCGTAGACTGATGAACTTGAGGCATATACTAGGTGCTCTACTGGATAATGCCTACAGCATTCTAAAATATTATAAAATCCTATTATATTAGATTCTATATATACATCTGGATTTATTATGCTATACCTAACCCCTGCTTGAGCAGCTAAGTTAACAACAATTTCAGGTTTATATTCTTTAAAAATGTTTTCTATAAGTTCTTTGTTAGCTAAATTTCCTTTTACAAATATAAAATTATTGAATTTTTTTAATTCCTTTAATCGGTATTCTTTTATGTTAACATCATAATAATCGTTCATATTATCTAAGCCAATAACTTTTGATTCTTTTTCATCTTGTAAAATTTTCTTTGCAATATTTGATCCTATGAAACCTGCAGCTCCAGTAATTAAATACGTTTTCATTTTTCCCCTCTTTTATTTTAATCCCATAAGTATTTTTTCTTTAAATGACAATTTAATTGGTATTGGGTCATCTATATCTATTTTTTTATTTTGTAATACTAATTTAGGATTTATTGTTGTTAGTTCTTCTAATTTTTCTTTTCCAATTATTTTTTCTAATTCTTGCAATATTATAGGTATCTTAGGATATACAGTGTTTTTTCTATGTACATCACTTCCCAAAAAATGTATCATATTATTTTCTAAGAATTTTTTAACTATGAATTGTGCCTTTTTACCATATTGTCCTATAATACTGCCATAATTTGCTTGCATATATACACCTTTTTGAATTAAATCATATACTAATTCTGGTTCTTTTTGCACAAATGAATATCTTTCTGGATGTGCTAATATCGGTATTATCTCATATTGTAACATTTCATAAATTACATCATACAAATTTAATGGTTCTGCATTCAAAGGCATTTCAAAAAGGACATAGTTTGTTTCATTTATTGTGGATGCTCTTCCTTCTTTTAATAAATTCATTATGTTTTCTGAAAAGTAAATTTCATTTCCTAAATATAGCTTTACACCTATATTTTGTTCTTGTAATTTCTCATATATGGCTTTAACCCATACTTCACGTTCTGCATTGTCTGTTTCATAATATCCTTCCATATAATGAGAAGTTGAAATAATTTCATTAAATCCAACTTTTTTTGCTTCTTTTATTAGATGAAATGTTTCCTCGATACTTTTTGCGCCATCATCTATATTTGGTAATATATGTGAATGCATATCAATCATAGTTATTTCTCCTAACTATTTTAAATCTTTCTTCTCGTTATCAATATATTCGTTAATTTGTTTTAAAATATCATTAGCTTTGTCAATTTTTGGACCTTCAGGTGTATTTTTATCTGAATCTTTTTGTTTAAGTGTTACTGGAATATTGTCAATCTTTGTTTCTGTTTCTTTTTTGTTTTCTAGTATAGGCGCCTTCTTCATTGATGTTGCAACATTTTTTTTGCTAGGTTCATTAAAAGAACTTGTAGAACCATAGTAATATGATTGTTCATATTTTTTTGCAGATATTGCTACTTTGTTTAATACAACACCTGCTATTTTTCCCCCAACCTTTTCTATGTTATCTACTATTCTTCTCAAGTCATCTTTTTTAGTTTGATTGCTTGCTGTTACAACCACTGTAGAGTCAACCATTCTAGTCAAAATTAAAGAATCCGTTACTAGTTGTGTTGGTGGTCCGTCTAGTATAACAATATCAGATATTTGTTTTAATTCTTGAATTAAATTTATCATTGCCTCTGAAATCAATAGTTCAGATGGATTTGGTGGTACATTTCCTGCTGGCATAAGATATAGTCCTTCTACTTCAGTTGGTCTTAAATAATTTGATAAGTCTAGTCTTCCATCCTCTTCACTATAATCCGCTAAATAATTAGAAAGTCCTGGTCTTGGCGTAGTTCCAAATATTTTATATTGTCTTCCTTTTCTCATGTCTGAATCAACTACAATAACCTTTTTCCCTGCTTGTGCAAAAGTAACTGCTAAGTTTGAAGATATCCAACTTTTTCCCTCGCTTGGTAATGTTGAAGTAATCAAAAGTGTTTGTAATTTGTTTCTATTGTTCATAAATTGTATATTTGTTCTTAATGTTCTAAATATTTCGGAAATAGTTGATTTAGGATCTTCTTGAGTTATTAATTCTTTTTTCATTATCTTCTACCTCCTTTTGCTTTTGCTTTTGTTTTAGTTTTTGTTTCTTGCAAATTACCACATACTGGTATTGATACTAATACAGGTATTGTATCAAATAATTTTTCAATATCTTCTGCTGATTTTACTGTTGTATCTAGCATATTTAATATTAAAACATATACTATGGAAATAACTAGTCCTATAAGCATAAACATTACAATGTCACGTATATGATTAATATTTGAAGGAGAATTTGGTATTTCTGCTTCATCAATGACTTGTACATTTTCGATATTGTATATTGCTTTTACTTTTTCTGCAAATACTTTCGTAATTTCATTTGCAATTTTTGATGCATATGCTGGATTTTCATTTTTTACTGTAATTTCTATTAAATCTGAATCTTTTACAGTGTTTACAGATACTTGATTTTTTAATGCATTTTCATTTGCATCAATTTGTAAATTGTCAATTACCTCTCTTAATATGCTTTTTCTTTTCACTAGTTCACTATATGTTGATACTAGCTTTGAGTTTATAGTCAAGTCTGTTGTTGTTATTGTATTTGTTTTATCCCCTCCTGCATTTCCTGAAGAAGCTAGTATTAGTGAAGTTGATGAACTATATATTGGTGTTACAAAACCTATAGTATAAATAACTCCTATTACCATAAAAATCAATACAATTAAAATAATTTGCATTCTTTTGTTCCAGAAAATATCGAACAATTCTTTTAAATCCAATTCTTCCATTAGTTTCCTCCTACGTTTATTTTCATACTGTTAAATTATATCATGTTATTGATATGTTTTTCAATATTTTTTTAAAAAAAATTGCCTATTTTAGATATTTTTTTAAAAGTTTTATATAATATTAAGAAACAAGCAGTATCAAATATTGAATACTTGATACTGCTTGTTTTAATCTTCTTGTTCTTTTTTATATGCTTTTTTATATTTCTTAATATTATGTATTAAATTTGCTAAAATGATTGTAACTATTCCTACAGCAATTAAAATACATCCATAAATCATTAAGTTTTGCAATATTTCTGTTGCAATATTTCTTAGTGTTAGCGATATAGCATCATTTAAAATTGAAATTGCTCCTACATTTATTTTTGAATCAATTATCATTCTTACTATTACTAAAAATGTTCCTGTTGCAATGCTTGATATAGCAGCAAAGTTAAATATCCTATAAACTCTTTTTAATGTTATTAAAACTAATAGAATTAAGCATACTGCAATTGAAACTAGCATTATCTTTTTTGCAAGTTCTACATATTTTGAAATATTATGATATACAGAATATATATCTTTTTCAAATCCAAAATGCAATATGGTATCTGTATATTCATCTGTTACTGTATTAACAAATGTTTCTATTGCGCTTTTTTGTGTTGAGCTTAAATTTATATTTTTTAAAGAATTTTCTATATTTTTATTTAAATTTTGTTTTATTGTTTCAGCATCAATTTGTTCTTCTAATCCATTATATATATGGCTAATAATTGATTTTGTATCTTCTTTTACTTTTTCTTGTGATACAATATCATCCAATACTTTTTCATCTAACCCTGATTGATATATATAGTTCTCAAAATTAGATTTTACAGTTTCATAAATGTTTGAGTAATAATTTGTTTCTTCTAGTTTATTTAAAACATATTTTTCATTTAATATAGTAGAAGAAATAATAGATACAAGAATAAATATAATGGAAGATATTGTTAGTAAAGCTGATAATACATATCTTATAAATTGTTTCATATTTTCTTCCTCTCCTCTATTTTTCTAGTTCTGCATATACTACATATCTGTGAGTTGCATATCCTATGTTATTAAATGGATAGCAAGTATACACCATTAAAATTTCTTTTTCGTCTTGAATTGGTATTTTATCTGTCTCAGTTTCTTTAATTATTTGCATATCATAAATACTGTATGTGTATTCTCCATATGTAGCTTTTATTGTAATTTTGTCACCCTTTTGTAATTCTGAGAATCTACGAAACATATTTACGAAATTATGTCCCATAAGAACTATAGAGCCACCTTCTCCTGGAAAATATCCCAAAGGGGACTGACCAATTCCAGTTTTTAGTAGTTTTAAGTCATCTCCATAATATAGAGGTAAATTTATATCAATTCGAGGAATTTCTATTGTTGCATATTGTGTTCCATATTCTGGATAATTTTCAATCACATTATCCTCAGTTATTGTTGTTGGTGGTAATTGCTTTTTTTCTTTTTCTATAGCATATTTACTAACCATTGTCATTGATTCATTTATTTTAGCCCCAAAAAATAAATAAATTGACAATACAATAGCCCCTGTAAAACACAAGGCAACTATTATATTAATAATAGTTGCCTTAAATGTTTTTACAATAATTTTTTTATGCATTAGCTATTTTTCTTCTTGCTACGAAAACTGTAGCTAGGGCTAAAACTGCTACTGAAGAAACAACTAGAACTGTGCTTATATCATTACCTGTATAAACTAATTTTCCGTTTTCAAATGTTAAAGATGATAATAATTTTCCATCTTTAGATAGATATATTTTTCCATCTTTGAAAGAAACATCAGCACCAACTAATGTAGCAACTTCATTTGCAATACTTGCTAATTGATTTTTTTGAGCATCTTCTAATTCTGTTGGGTCTGTAACTCCAGCTGCTTCCATGATTGCTGCAGCTTCTTTAGCTTTTGCTAAAATTGTTTCAGCTGTTGCATCATCAGCTACACCTACTTCTTTAATTGTTCTTTCAATGATAGCTTTTGATACTCCATATTTTTCTCCTATCGCATAAAGTTCATCTGCTAATGTTGCAGTTGTCACAGCACTTACCATTGTTGTAGCTAAAGCTACTAGCATTACAAATAAAATTGTAATTGAAATTAGTTTTTTCATTTTAAAACTCCTCCTTTTGATTAAACTATTTGCATTATACCACTTTTTTTTTTATTATGCAATAGTTTTTTTAATTTTTTTATTTAATTTTAATTGTTTTATATCGGATTAGTGCTAATACTCCGGTTATAAATACAATTAACAATGTAATAACAATGAAATTTTGTAATCCAGCATAAGGTAAATTAGAAACTTTTTTTGTAGCTGTTGTGTTTTGTGTATTGCTCTTTTGCTGTTGAGTTGTTGCTGGCTGTTTTTGTTGTTGTGCTTTTTGTTCCTCTTGTGTTTTAGATTCTTCTTGTGTTTGTTTTTCTGGATCTTTTTGCTTTTCTGGTGTTTGTCCTTCTTGTTTTTCTGGTTCTTTTTCTACTTCTGTTTCTTTTGTAATAGTTATAGATTTATTTACTGTAATATCTAGATCCTCACTATCTGTTAATTGTAAGTTATTTAGTTTAAATACTCCAGAAACGCCTGGCTGTACATCGCTTTGTAATGTTAATGTGATTTTAGCGATATCTGAATTTGCTCTAGCTGTTGCTGTTGGTAGTTCTCCTATTAGTACATTTGTTGTACTTTCATAACTTGCAGTCCAACCATTTAAACCTTCTACTTTTACAGTACTAAACATTTTTTTATCATATTCAACATTTGCTTCATATCCAAGTACAATATTTTCTTCTACTCCTACGAAATTTCCTAGTGATAATGTTAATTCTATAGTTTTAGTATCTTGTTTTACGGTTGAATTTCCTTTTAAGTTGATTTCTATATTATTCTTAGTTTCTGCATTAACTGTTTTGTAAGTACTAAACACATTTAATATCATAAAAAATGTAACGATAAAAATTATTACTTTTTTCTTCATTTTTTGTCTCCTTTGTATAAATCTCTTTTTCTTTTTTATTTTAGCACTAATTCTATTTTTCGACAATAGTTTTTATTTTATTTTTTTGTTACAATAATGTTACAGGTTTGTTACGTTTTATCCTGCTTCTTTGGTTAAAATAATAATTCTCATTCGAACTAAATCTTTTATTGATATTGTTTGATTGTCTAAATTAGCATCTGCAGCCATTTTTTCAATATCTGTTAAAGTCGATATTTGTAATAAATATTTCCTTAACTTAACAATATCTTTTATATCTGTTAGTCCATCTTGGTTTACATCCCCTTTTACTATTAGAGTATATTTTTTTCCTTCTTCTGTTTGTAAAATATCTCCTGTCTTTATTATACTGTTGCCATCTAATATGTTTGTTCCTCTTTTTATAGTAAATGTTTCACTACTTGCAAATTTTTTAATAAATTCTATTGGGGTTGTTTGTGCATCAATATTTCTAATTGTCTGATTTATTATTTTATAGTCTTCTTCTGTTGATTCTAAAATTTGAAAATTTATTTCAGCAGTATTTCCCACTTGGTCTATCGCTGTAAGTTTATATGTTCCTTCTCCATATAGTGTTGTCCCTACTTGGTAATTTTGAACTGCTTGTCCATTTAAATATAATACTGCATTTTTTAAATGTTTTTCTTTTATTCTAGGTGTAACAGAATTTTTATATGTATATCCTTCTTTTACACCTAAAATTGTTGGTGGTGTTTTGTCAATTATAACATTAGTAGTTTTAGTTTCTTTATCTCCTGCTGTGTTTTGATATATAATATCTATTTTATAATCTCCATCATCAGATAGTATTGTTTGATTTTCTGTTTTTTCTTGATTATTTACATTTACAACTGTTTTTATTCCTTCTACTTCTTGCTTTTTTATCATTACTTTTTTATTTGTAACTTGATTATCTGTAATAACTTCTCCTTCTTCATCAAATATTAAAGCTTCTTTTTTATCTTTCAACGGTATACTTAAATTAATACCTAACTCATCTAGAGTATCATAAAATTTATTTAAAAATAATTTTAATTTTCGACCTGAAGTTGTGGTATAATTTTTTATTGTTATGTTTGTTGGCAGTATGTAGTTATGTCTTAATTCTCCATCGTCTCGGTCTGTAAGGTATTTACTGTTATAGAATATGCAAAAGTCACCAAAGGCATTGCTAACATTTTCATCATATATTGTTAGTCCATCAATATTTACATTTGGCAAATGTAAATCATATCCATAATTGCGTATTTGTCCATTGGTATAAAAAATATGAAATCCTATAATTTTTGGGGTATTTATATTTTTTATTGTACAATTTTTTATATTTATATTACCATTCCACGAACTACCAAAATCTTCTCTCAGCTGGATGAAACATTCTGTATTATTAGACTCTGTGTCTTCAATATTAAGGTCTCCACTTCCTGCAACAGATATACCAAATGATCCTAATGTGCATTTTAAAACATTTAAATTGTGAACTCCTGTATGTGAATCTATCCTATTAAGTGTACAATTTTTATATGTGATATCTTTTGTATATCCTGTTCCTGTAATTCCCCACCTATTTGAATCGTTTATATCATTTGAGGTTACATTTTCTATAGTTATATTGGAAGATGAATTTATTGTTAAATCATAATTTGACTTTCTTTTTTCTTTGCATTGATATGTTACTAGCTCGCAATCTTTCAAAGACACATTAGCTGCAAAGTTCATTTTGAAAAAGCCATAATATGGTCCACCTGTTTTATCCTTATCATCTACTGTATGTTTTATATTGTTGATTGTTATATTACTTCCATTGCATTCTATATTTCTAGCTAAATATCCATTTTCTAATTGATTTCCATTTTGATTTAATATTGTTTTAAAATTTGCATTTTGTACTGTTATATTTTCAGGTGACATTTTTTTCAATACTAATGCCGTGATTCTTTCATAATCCCATATTATATCATTTAAAAGATTTCCTTCATTATCTATTCTTGCCACTTCAAATTGGTAGTATCCTCCCCCTTCTTCTCCATCCCTTATATATCTTTTCGTTTCTTTATCATATATTAAGCATAAACAGTTTCCATATCCTGCTAGTTGTGGGATTTTTTTTGTGTTTTTGTTAATAACTATTTCTTTTTGAATATCCTTAGGGATATTTATATCCTTAATTGCTTCTTTGTTAACTATTTGTATAACAGCACTTTTAGCAGTTTCATAATTGTTTATGTTTTCATCATGTATTACAAATGTTGCATTATTCCAATTTGTATTTGTTGTAATTTGGATTGGTGAAATATCTTTAAAATTAAATATATGATATGTTGTGTTTGCTGTTGCTCTTACTTCATAGTCATATTTATTTGCTATTTCATGTATTTTTTTTATTCTTGAAAAATTATCTTCTATACCGTTTATTATGTCCCCTTTTTCTTCTATATCTTCATATGTAATATATTTAGTTCCTGTTTCCGAGTCAATATGTGGTTCTATATACGGTACATCATTTTCTTCTGAAGAGTTTAAATCTATATTTAAGATATCATCAATGTCATCTTCTATTATCCCAGAGTCAAATTCATTTTTTTCTGCACTTTTCTCTTGTTCTTCATAGTATAAAATGCCTAATATTACTGTCGTTAATAGAATTATCACTATTATAAATATTTGTTTCTTATAATTTCTTCTTTTCACTTTTATATCCCCTCTTTAATATTATGAAGAGCTTTTGTTTAATATATACTTTTTATTTTACCATTAATTACAATTATCAACAATATTTTTTATTTTAAATTTTTATTACATTTTTATTACAAAAAAAGAATCTCAATTATATTGAAATTCTTTTTTTGTTTTAGTATCTATATCTATTTTTTATATATCGTCATGGATTACCATGGTTTACAACTTTTGCATAATTTCCAACTGCCGTTTCATTTTCTGGAATATCTTTTGTTACAACTGCACCAGCGCCTATTGTAACATTATTTCCATTTTTAACGTTCTCTACTACACATACAT
The DNA here is from genome assembly GCA_947584535.1 of uncultured Clostridia bacterium. GTDB lineage: Bacteria > Bacillota > Clostridia > TANB77 > CAG-465 > CAG-465. Next base: position 21,774 of record CANPWO010000015.1, on the reverse strand, counting down.
TTGGTCCTATATATACATTATCACCAATTATAGCAAATACTCCATCATTTGAACCAATTGTTGTAAATTGTGATAAATTATAGTTATTACCTATTATCGCTGTTTTATTTATTACTATTGGTCCATTATGTCCTATATATAATCCATATCCTATATTAGTTTGTCTAGGAATTTGTAAATTTTTCTTATTATAATTTATAGTAATAATAATATTCCTATGTATTTAGATAAGCCTTTACCATTGCACATCCTAAAAGCACATTGAAATCTAAAAGTTTTATTTCTTAAATACGCTTTTATAAATGTTAAAAAATTATTTTTTCCATAGTATCTAAATAAATAACTTTTTATATATTCTATTGTTTTGTTATTTAAAAGTTTTTTTGTGCTCACAGTATCAACATTTTTAACCTTTTTGTCCATATTTTATCTTCCTCGTTGGTTTTTAAATCTTAAATATTTTATCAATTTTATTATAAATTCTATCATTCTTATTTATCAAATTCCAAAATTTATTCCATAATATAGAGCAAATGTATGATATAGCAAAGGCACTGATTATTTCTAATATAATAACTATATTTGAATTAGTTCCTTTGTTTACAATTTCTGTTGATGTTAAAATATCCATCATATATTTTAGAACAACTGCGTGGAATATATAAATATAAAATGTCACTCCTGATAATTTTGATAAATCTTTCTTAATATTTATATTTGAAAAACCACTAAAAATTAATATTGAAGCTATTACAATAATAGGGCTAAAAGGTTCAACTAATGAATATCCCCCGCTCTTTGTTGCTGTGCCATTTAATATAGCTTTATATTCTACAATAGCAAGTATAAATTCAATTAATAATCCACCTAATATAAATAAAATTGCCTTTAATGGTTTTTGATTATTTTCAAATCTTTGCTTTAGCTCATATCCTATCATAAAATATCCTAAAAATAAAATTACATATCCTATATCCCATTGTAAATCATGTGTACTAGTCCATCCTCCAGCCCAAGTTACTAATACTAAAATATAACTTATAATGCTAAAGCTTTTTTTACTAATTGAATTTTTAAATCTTATAATAATTGGTGTTAATAAATATAATCCTATAATCATATATAAAAACCACAAATGATAATATGGTTTACCTTTTATTAGTGCTTTAATCGGTGCTAAAATCATACTGAAATTGAAACCTTTAGTTGAGTTAACTATATTATCTATAATTGTAATTATCGTAAATAATATACAAAATATAATTGATGGTAATATGATTTTCTTGAAACTTTTACAATAAAAATTTTTGTATTCTTGGTTTTTATCATTTGATAAAAGCATTGCTCCTGATATCATAACAAAGCACGGTACTGCAAATCTAGATAGTGTATTCCAAATTATTGTAGCTAATGGATGAGTTGTATCTAAAAGTATGTTTCCATCTGTTAAAGCAGCCTTATATTTTCCAGTTACGTGAATAACTATAACAGCAATACATGATATTATTCTTAATAAATCATAATTGTTATATCTTTTTTTGGTATTTTTTAAAATGCCGCTCTCTCTCTCTCTCTCTCTCTCTCTCTCTCTCTCTCTCTCTCTAGTCTTTCAACGTTTTCATTCCTTTTTTTCGTTTTCATATTACTTATACTCCGATTTATATTATAATTTCAAAATTATTTATTATTTTATAATTATATTTTCTTAATAAGATTTTTTACTTAAATTATATGTTTTTATGTCTTTTATAAATTAATTTCCTTCTTTTTATTTTAAAAATTTAGTATAAATTTTACATATTTTTTCATCTTTATATTTTTTAGCCTAAATTTTACATTTTCTAATTTATTCTTCTTTTGCATTACTTTATTTTCAATCAACTACTTTTTGTTCAAAAATAATATTTTGACTTTTTTATTAGTTGCAACTCATTTAGCTATTTTTTTATTTTCTTTTTTCCATATTTATTTGTAATTCTCCTGCTAGAAAAATCCCAAGATTCCTTTCCTTTTTTATTTAGCCGTTATAAATTTATTTTTTGCTCTTTTTCTGAAGTTTTTCGCTAATTCGCAATAATATTTAAATTCCTCTGCTTTATGAAAAATTATTATTACTAATATATTTGGTATTATTAATACTAATAAAATATTTTTTACCACTTGTAATATATTATTATCAATTTGTATTATAACACTTAATAAATATGTAACACTTCCTGCTATAATTGTTACAAATAGATATTTGCCAGCATCTTTAAAGTATTGCATATATGTTTTATTTAATAATTTTCCATATACAAATTTAGGGTAAGTATAGATATGCGTTATCATATAAGTACAAAATGTTCCCATAAAAACGCCAGCTAGTCCAAATATTTTTAAAAATACTATGGACATAACAATATTTACAACAGATTCTAATATAGGTATCATTCTATCTTCGTAAAAAATTCCTGCAGCCTCCTTGAAACTGCTAGGGTGTAATTTGGTTATATAAACATAATTATTTGCTACCAATACTAATAAAACTAGTCTAGGAAGTATATATTGTTCTCCTATCCATACTTTTATAAAGCTTTCTATTACAACAAATATTCCAATAGAAGACATCATCGCAAACCAGAAATTTACAAATTGTAATTTTCTATAAATGTCATATGATTTTTCTGCATTTGAAGTAACTAACAGGTTGCCAATACTTGATCTAAATGCTGTAAATATTTGACCTATAATTGTACTTAAAGCATTTATTATCATATAATAATTTGAATATAGTCCAACATATGATATTCCTATAAATGTTGAAATAATTATATTATCTGTTCCAGCTACTAAGAATACACCTATTTTATGCATACATAAGCCTTTTACTTTTTTTACTATATCTTGTACTATCTTTTTATCCAATTTTTTGTATTCCTTATCTTTTAAGTAGCTATATTTTTTATTTGCTAATATAGTTATTATTATATTTTCTGCTAACCTCATTATAATCTTAAATGATAAATATAATATGTAATTTTTTGTATTTAATAATATTATGATTTGTACTGTGTTTAATATAAATAAATACGCAATATGTACAATATCAATAATATAATTTTTTTGACTTGCATATAGTATTGATCTTTTATAGGTTAATAGATATGAGCAAACAATATCTATGATAAATAACATATATATTAAAATAATACTGTTTTGACTGATATTTGTCTCTCCTACAAGGATATCTAAAAATGGAATTATTAATAATCCTAATGAAAAAATAATTAGTGCAATTACTCTATAACATTTTTTGTAGAAATTCATTAAAGATTTTGTTTTTTCTATATCTTTTTCTGCAATTGGTTTGTATAAATTATATATAATAGCAGAACCTATTCCTAGTTCTACCACACCAAGCATAGAAATAATGTTAGAAAATAGCCCATTTATTCCTAAATATTCAGTTCCAAGAGTTTTTACAAAAATAGCTTGTGATATAAAACCTAACAACATGCTTGTAAAATGCGATGCTAATGTTGTAATCATATTTTTTAATGAATTTACTGTTCTCATTAATTATTTACTCCTACTCTAGATATAATTGAATCTTCATATTTTTTATCTATTATGTTTTTACTTTCATCTATTCCTCCAGCTTCGTTTACGAATTTTCCTTCTATCATTATTTTGCTTTCTGCTTTTCTTAAATACCATTCATATTCTATGTCAATATGTCCAACATCTAAAGCTTGATATCCTTCTTTTGCTAGATCATATGCCAAAATTGTCGCTGTTGGTCCTAATGCCATTAAAATCAAAGAATCTTTATGTACTTTTTTTATTTCGTCCAATATTTCATTATAACTTGCAAAAGCATTTTTATTTGGAGCTATTATTCTCTTTAATGTTTTGCTGTTATCAAATAAATCATTTCCTACTCCCATTTTAGTGTATTCACCCTCTACAATAACCAAATCCCTATTATTCCAAATTCTTTTCATATTAGTTATTTTATTTTCCATATTTGATTTATCTTGATATTCTAAATACCAACGTGTAAAACTTGCATTTCCATATTTATAATTACTACTTATAAGTGTTATTACATCTTTTCCATACCATCTAAAAAAGTTATACCAATAATGTCTAGATTCTTTCTTATAGCCTTTAAGATTATTAAAAGCTTTAGGAATACAGACTAGAAGATTGTTTATTCTTGAATCCAGTACCTCTTTTAATCTTTTAGTTAATTGTTTCGAAGGATCTTGATACAAAGCATCTTTTTCAATTCCAAGAATTGCTTTAAATTCCCCATCTCCAAATCTAGCGATAGACTTTTTTTCATTCACTATTTTATTTATAGTTTCCTCATCATTTAAAACTGTTATCTTGTTTTTCTTTACAAACCTATCGTATACTACCTTAGAATACATATTTTTTAAATATGTCGGTATTAATCTTTTTATATTCATTGTCTACTATTACCTTTCTTTATCTTTTTTATATAATAATTTTGAAATATGTGTTTTATAATTGCTAATATCGTTTTTTGATTAAATGGTTTTAATTTTATCATATTCTTTAATTCAGTTTTTGCCTCTTTTTTCATATTGTTGAAGATATATAATGTAACTAATTGTTTTGAAAAATTATATTCAACATCATTTATTTGCTTTTGATTATCTAACATATCATAATATTTTCTGCACCAATCTCTATAATTATTCATTCCCTCAATATTGCTCAATTTGGTTCCACTTATTCCTGAATTACTGTCATGTTCATTAAAAACAACTAGATTTTCCGGAACTTTATATGCTGTATATCCTTTAACTAAAATTTTTAATAATAGTATTGAATCCTGTTTACAAGGTGTATCTTCAAAATAATTTACTTCCTCTAAGACTTTCTTTGGAACAAACCAAAATGAAGTTGGCGCAATGCACCCCATCATTTGTTGATATATAATATTTACATTATAATCTATACTTTTTTCATTTGAGAATATTAAGCCTACTTTTTCTCCTTTATGTTGTACAAATAAGTCATATTGTTTTTCTATTTTATCTTCTCTATATTCATCATCATCATCTAAAAATGCAATAAATTTTCCTTTTGCCCTATAAATTCCTTCGTTTCTTGATAATGCTCCTCCTAGATTTTTTTCATTTTGTATATATATAATATTATCATATTTTTCTATTATTTCTTTTGTTTTCCTTCTTTCTTCTGGCTCATTAGCATTATCATCTACAACAATAATTTCTAGATTTTTATATGTCTGATTTAAAACACTTTTTAATGCCCTTTCTATAAGATTAGATCTTTTATATGTTGTTATTATTATTGTTATCAATTCTTGCATGTTTTAATTCCTCCAATTAAAGCAGTATATTTTTATGAATAAATATGCCAATAAGCTATTTAGATTTAATATTTTAAAAAATAATAATTTTTTGTTTGAAATAGTTTTTGGTATTTTTATTTCTTTGTATAAATTATCTTTTTTAAGCAATCTATATTCGTTTAATTTTTCGCTCATTTTTATTTTTTTTGATATTGTAATGGCAATTAAGTCATAAAACATTGATGAATAAAAGAATTCACCTATTATATCAATATATTTTTCTTTATCTAGTTTATCTTTAAAATATTCTAATAACTTTTTCGTTGCTTTTATATGTGATTGTATTATTCCTTTTTTATACTTTACACGTTTATATAAAACTGTATAATTATATCCTATTTTGTCTAATAAAGTCATATTTCTACATTCATTAAAATATTCTAAATTAAATACCATATCTTCTGATACTATGTATTCTTCTTTAAATTTCAATTTTTTCATTATATCCGTTTTATATAACTTATTACATGGCGAGTGCATCCAAACACCATTATTCATATTTTTAATAATAGCAGATACTATCTCTGTTTGATTTTTTAACACGGTTGTATTAGTTGTATATTTTTCTGTTTTTTGTCCATCAATTGTTTGGTAACCAAATATAATTAAATCGCTTACCCCCCCGCAAATTTTACGCATTCTGCTATTATACTGGGTTCTAGCCAATCATCCGCATCTACAAATTGAATATATTTTCCTTGTGCATATTCAATTCCAACATTTCTTGCCAAGCTTGGTCCTTTATTATTTTGTTTGATTAGTTGTATTCTATTATCTTTGTTTTGCATATTTTTACATATTTCATAAGTATTATCCGTTGATCCATCATCTATTATTATAACTTCTATATTACGATATGTTTGATTTAATATTGAGTTTATACATTTTTCTATCGTTTTTTCTCCATTATATACTGGTACTATTAAACTTATTTTTACTGCCATTTTTACATTCCTCTCTTATTTTATTATTCAAAGAAAAATTTAGGGAATTTAATTTTTTCGAAAATTTTTACAATTATTAATATTAATTTTCCTATTTTTATATCATTATCAAATTTTATTTTATATCTTCTACACCATATTGCATATAATATTTTATATTTTAATTTTTCTATTTGCTTTAAAGAATATATTGCACTACTTTTTAGTGACATTGCATATCCTATTGGATTTTGTTTTTTTACTTTGTTGCCATTTTTTGTATATCCGTCATTTAAATATTTATAGTAGTATAGTTCATCTCTATTTATGAACATTCTGTATTTAGAGTCTATTACATCAAATATCACATTCTCATATATAAATTTTTCATTTTGTATAACAGGAAATAGATTTTCTTTTAAAATGCTAGTTTTATATAGTCTTAAAGTATCTCCTTTAAAATGATATTTTTGATATAATTCTAGTCCACTTGCATATTGAATTTGTTTAGGAATTTTATCTACTTTTTCCTTGCTTTCTATGTTGTATTTATTTCCTATAATTCCGCTTATATTAGGCTTATTCATAATTTTAATTACTTCTTTATTTAATATTTCTATTGCATTATTAGCTAAAAAATCATCTGAGTCTAATATTAAGAAAAATTGAGTTTTACAATTTAAAATTGCCGTATTATGTGCCACGTGTTTTCCCTGATTTTCTTCTTTTATATATTTAATTTCTATTATGCATTCTTGATTCCATTTTTTTACTAGTTCTTCAGTGTTATCATTAGATCCATCATCTACTATAAGCCATGTAAAATTTTTATCAGTTTGATTTTTTAAGCTTTCATACGCTTGACCTAATATGTATGCTCTATTGTATGTCGGTGTAAACACTGTTATCAATTTCATTTTTTTCTTTTTCTCCTTCAAATTTCAAGTTAGCTATTAATGTCATAATCATAACATATTGAAAATTAACATACAGATTTGTTTCATAATAACTTACTACTATCATTCCTATCATTCCAGTAATTGCAATTCTGTTTATATTATTTAAAGTATTTTTTTGCATTCTCCAAATAAAATTAATAAACATACCTAAAAATATAATAAAATTTAAACTTCCATATATCATCCAAAATGCAAATAAAGAATTATGTATGTTTAGCGTTTCTGCGCCAGCTGAATACCTAAAATTAGATCCTATTCCAAATAGTTCTTTTCCTTTAAATTCATCCAACGCTTCACCCCATTTTACTTGTCTTCCCGAATAGAATCTTTTATTTCCTTCTCCCATGTCTACTTCAACTCCTGCTTTCCACATGTTTACATATATGAATGGAAATATTATAGCACCAATTATAATTATTAATGTTAGAATTTTAAATATTTTTAGATTTTTGGTTAAAAATTTAATTTGCATAAATACTATAAAAGAAAAAAAGCCTAAGAGTGAAGCTCTTGCTTCTGTATTATATATTAAAATTCCAGTTACAACAAGTATAAGTAATTTCAAAATTGATAATAATACATTTTTTTTATTCTCACGTTTTAATTCAATTAATATACATAAAAATATTGAAATTTCAAAGTATGTAAGTCCAACCGTATTGAGACCACAATTAGAAGCACCATAAAGAAAAAAAGCTAAACCTCCTAATGCCATTATTATACATACTGTTTTTACACATTTTTTCCCTATTTTATTGTTTTCTCCATATAAAAATAGCAGATAAAAGTTTATCATTGTTACTAAACTTCCAAAGCCAGAATTATTTATTATCATTCCAATAATTAAAAATAGCATGGCTAACATTACTAAATACAATTTTTTCATGGAAACTTTATTTATGTTTACAAGAAACATAAATAAGTTTATTCCAAAAATCACAACCATACTAGTTATTGCTGGTAATAGATTTGCAAATTGATACGATACCATGTTCAACACATTATATATTATAAAAAGTATAATTACTATTTCTTGATAATTAAATTTAACTTTTTTTGTTTCTTCCACCTTGCTATCTTTCCTTTCTGAGTTTAATATATTAGCCCTCATTTTTTTGTACTTTATCTTTTAGTTTCTCACTTGACTTTTCCCAAGTAATTTCTTTTATGTTACTTATATACTTAGTATTTTTTTCATTTTTGCATAAATAAATTATCTTTTCTTTTATTTCAGATATATTATTTATATCTTGTATAATATTTTCATCTTTTAATCCGTCTAAAACACTTATTGCCCCAACATTTTTTGATACTAAAATTTCACATCCACAAAATACTGCCTCACATATTGCCAAGCCAAATGTTTCATAAGAACTATTTTGAATATATAAGTCTGATTCTTTCATTTTCTGTATTACTTCATTATGTTCTAATTTTTCATAATACTCTACAAAATCATATTTTTGTATGTCGTCCCCATATTTTGATTTATATCCAATTACAATAAATTTAATTTTTATATCTTTTATTTCTTCAATTGCCTTACAAACATTTAAATTATTTTTAAGTGAAATTCCTCCCCCAATAGAAATTATGTTAAAAATATCAGTTTGAGCTTTTGGCTTATTTTCAATTTCGTATTCCTCAATTCCATTATTAACAAAATCGAATTTTTCTTTTATATCTATTCTTTCGTTTTTCATATATTCACAAAATCTTTCAGAGACGCAAATAATTTCATCTGCTATTTGTAACATTTCTTCTTCCGGCTTTTTTAAATATCTTTCATTTTCAGGTACCTCATTTAGTTCATATTCTAAGTTGTCATATCCATGCATTAAATATATAACTTTTTTGTTAATTTTTTTTGCGATTTTTGCGGCCTGAACATGGAATTTTGATAGCCCAGATATTAATATGGTATTACATTTTATAATATGAGATATGAAATGACATATTCTTTTAATTTTATTATTTGTCTTACATATATAGCATTGATCTTTCATATATGGATAATAATTTTTATTTACCATTGCAGGTCCTGTATTTGATACAAAATCTCCCATATAGTATATTTTTTTCTGTATACTTTTTCTGTATTTTTTGATTCCTTGAAACATATACTTTATTGCATTCATAGGTTTTACTTCATTTGCATATAGTTTTGTTTTTCTTATCGCAAATTGTAAAATTAGCAATGGATATAACCATTTTGACATTTCGTAATATACTGCACCTTTAACATTAAAATTATATTCATTATGTCCTTTGAACCATGATGAATCATTATTTTTTATCGTTGCAATTTTCTCTGGTATATAATATATTTTTAATCCACTTCTTAAACATTCTGTTAAAAATATATTTTCTTCACCCATATACAATTCTGCACCTGCGCCAAATCTTTCATTGAATTTTATATTTTTATCAATTATCGACTGCCTTTTAAATGTTATTTGTACAGATTGAATTTTCATACTTTTTATGAAGTTTATTTTTCCTTCTAATTGTTTTGGTCTTCTTCTATTTTCATCGACATTATCAACATAGAAAGCAATCATATCAGCATCAGAATATTTTTTATACCCGTCTTCAATTATTTTTTGATAATCATCTTCATATTCCAAATCATCATCTGCAATTACGCATATATCACTGTTACTATGTTTAATTGCTTTATTCCTACTTTTGCTTAAACCTTTCTCATCGTACGAATATAGTCTATGTTTTCCGTTTTTTATATCATCAATTTGTATATTACTTGTTTGATTTATTACTATAGATTTTTTTATGTTCATTTTGGTAATTAGAGCTTCATGATTTTTTAAATCCATAGTAGAAATTAGCATTTCTATGTCCATTGCTAGCTCCTTTTTTATTTTTTACAAAATCACTTGTGTAAGAATATGTGATATATAGTAATTTGTTGGTAATATTTTTGTTATTCCTAGATATTTTAAACTGCCTAATTCTTTTTTTAATATTATATCCATGTATTTGTTAGTTTTATATTTTTTCTGTTTTAATTGTACTATATACTTTTTATATATTTCTTTTTCTCCTAATTTAGCAGCTACTGCTATAGCTTGTAATAATGTATATATCATTCTATATTCAAAGTATTCTTTTAATTCTTCACTATACTTTGTATTTTTTAATAATTCGTTTTGTTGTATGCAACTAGCTATAGAAATTTCAAAATTTTCCATTTTATAATTTGTACTCATTGAAGAATGCCCTACCCTATATTTATATAATTTATCATTAATACTAGCTATTTTATTAGCAGATAACATTAAATATATAAACATTCCATCTCCATTTTTTCTATAAAACTCAAAATTCAAATCTTTTATTAATTTATTTGAAACAATTTTATTCCACGGTTGAGTGTTTCTATTTAAAAATTCTCCATCAATTTTTCCTTTATATGGAGTAAACCATTTTTTCTTTTTTGTGTTGGAATTTGGAAAAAACTCATAATCACACATTACTATCTCTGCGGATTCTTTTTTTGCCTTATTATATAATTTTTCATACATATCTAGTTCTATAAAATCATCTGCATCAACAAAGCCTATGTATTCACCAGCAGCATTTTTTATTCCTGTATTTCTAGCTCCTCCTAGTCCTTGATTTTTCTGTGTTATTACTTTTATATTTTCATAACCTTGTTGGTATTTTTTCAATATATCTATGGACTTATCTGTAGAACCATCATCTACAAAAATTAATTCAATTTCTTTTAATGTTTGTCCTATCAATGATTTAATGCATTCTTCTAAATATTTTTCCTGATTATATACTGGCACACAAACTGAAACTTTTATATTTTCCATCAGATTCTCCTTTTTACTGCATTAAAGCAATACCAACAAAAATTATATAGAGCCGTAAAAAAAGATAATTTTTCTACATTTCTATATAAATTCCATGTTCTTTTTAATGCTGTTATTTTATTTGATGAAAGTGTATTACTGCTTCTTCTATAAAAAGATAAACTCTCATTTAATGCATAAGCCGTTCTTCCAGTTTTTAATACTTTCCACCATGTTGCTGTATCTTGCCCTCTTTGGACATCGGGCATAAATATCAACTCTTTTCCTAATGTTTTAACATTAAACATTACTGTCGAAGTGAAAATTGTTGTGTTTTTCAATGCTTGCTTATAGTTTATAGTTTTTGGTACTTTCACCACTTTTCCTGTTGGTTTTCCTGTTTCATCTGCAAATTCATAATCTGTAAAAGTAAAATCATAATTATTTTTCTTTGCAAATTTTATTTGTTTTTCTAGCTTTTCTTTAACCCATAAATCATCTGAATCTAAAAATGCAATATATTTTCCTTTACTTTGTTCTATTCCTACATTTCTTGCTGTTGCTGCTCCAGAATTTTCCTTTAAATTTAATAATTTTATTCTTTTATCCTCTTTTGCATATTTTTCTACTATTTCTGTGCTTCTATCTGTTGAGCAATCGTTTACTAACAACCATTCCCAATTCTCGTATGTCTGATTTTGTACATTTTTTATAGTTTCCTCTATATACTTTTCACTGTTATATAATGGAGTTACAATACTAATTAAATCTGTTTCATTCATCATACTTTATACAACTTCCTTATATGCTTCTTGTACTTGTGTTTCTACTCTTACTTTTTGACCTCGTAGTTCTCTTATTTCCTCTTTAATTCCTTGTTCCGTTATTTCTGCATCTGCTCTAGAAAGCACTGCTTTTATTGTTGCAAATATAAGTTTTATGTCCTGTTTTAATCCCATATTGTCTACGTATTGTAAATCATAATCAATTTTTTTAAATATATTGATTCCATTTCTCCCCATCACCTGAGCTAAGCCAGAAATTCCTGGTAATACTTCTACTCTCCTTTTTTGTTCATTAGTGAACCATTCATAATATTCTGGTATCCAAGGTCTTGGCCCTATAAAACTCATTTCACCTTTTAAAATGTTGAATAATTGTGGCAATTCGTCTAAACTTGTTTTTCTAATAAATTTTCCAACTTTTGTTACCATATTATTATGTGATAAATTACTTTCAAGTTCTTTTCTTTCCGTTTTCATTGATCTAAATTTGTATATATTAAATAGTTTTAAATCTTTTCCCATTCTTTTTGATTTATAAATGATAGGTCCTCCATCTTCAATTTTTATAGCTATTGCAACAATTATCATTGGTATGCAAAATATTAATAATAATATTGTTGCTAATATGAAATCAAATATTCTTTTTATTTTTATGTAATATGATTTTTTATTCTTTGCTGTTAATATGTTAATATTTAATACTTTTAGTGAATTCTTTCCCTTGATGTTTGCTTCCATTTCTATTTCCCCCTTCTTAGAAATAACAATCAAGTTGTATTCTTATATCATACTCTATAGTTACAATTTCTTTATTATTATATCATAGTGTAATACTTTTTTCAACATTTTTGTTTATTTTTTTGTTTTTTTGTTTTTAGACTCAATTTTGCGTAATTCTTTATCTTTAGTTTCTTCTTTTACTAGTCCCCCATCTTCCATCGTTGAATTAGTAATTTTATAATTTTCTACTGTGCAATTTTCTCCTATATCTAATGTAACTGCCGTATCACTACAACTTGCTTTTTTATCTGTTTATTTTATTATTTATATCAGTTTTAATTGATTGGTATTGGCTCTAAATATTTTAATCTCTAAAAGTAGTTCTACTTTGATATAGTGTTTTCCATATAATTTTTGAGTAAAAACATAAGCCATTTTTTTTGATTGCATACTTCTGCCATAACTCCACCATCAGCAATGTAATCTCCATATTTTCTATGCCAACCTATATAAGCTACTTTACTAGCTTCTTTAATTTTTAGATTTGTAGATTTACATTATTAGCTTTTTTGTTAGATAAAATTTAGCCTATATGGTGGTTTGTATTATGAAAATTTTGTGCAACTCAGCATGGGGATCAAAAAATAAGGTCATGTTTCATTCCCTAAAGCTTCGTTATTCTTTTAAATAAACCTATTTCAGCTTATTGCTTAGATGATAAAGTTTTTGATTCGTTTGTGAAGTAAGTCAAATCATCATTATTATAATTTATAATATATCTCCTATTTTTCTTATACATTTTTCCTATTATATTTTATTTTACAAAATACAATTTTTCTCAATATTTTGACAAAAAAATACCAATATTATTATTGGTATTAAAATTTTTTGTTTTTTTCCTCAACTTTAATCAAAATCTTATATATTTTTATATTCTAATAATAACTCATCAAATTCCTTATTAGTTATTTTCTTAAAGCTTGATTTAAATCTTTCATATTCTTTTGACCAAGAGCTATAATTTGCATCGTTTCTATGATCTTTAAATTCATAGTTTTCATTTAAATATTTTGCAAGATATAGTGTATACTTTGTCGCTCCATATACATTTAAATGATCATTATCATAAAAATTTGTATTAATATCTATAATATCATTAAATTCTTCTATGGTATTAAAATTTACAACATTCATGTTATTATCTTGTATTATTTTTATAGCACTATTAATTCTTTTATTTTCATCTTCCATATATATTTTTTTAGGCACTATAAATAAAACATTTAAATTATTATCTTTGATATAATTAATCAATGAATTTAAAATTTCCTCATTTTTTTCTTGCAATTCAATTTCATCATCTATCCAAGTATATTTTTCAATAGGCTTTATAACAGCTGATTTATCTAAAAAAGAATATCCTTTATAATAGTTTTTTGCTCCCACTATATTTTCTTTAGAAATACTTTTCCATTTATTATGATACATAAGAAAACTAAAATTCAAATTAGCATATTGTTTTGAATCAATATTTTTATATTCCATTATTGCATTAATAGCATCTGTTCTGTTTTTAGAAAATTTCATAGAATCTGTATTAGTTCTTATATTACCTTCTTCATCAGCTTCTGGTCCATTTCCAACTCTTCCTATATCAATAACATATAAAGATGGATTTTGATATTTTTCTGATTCTTTAATTAAATATTCTGTTAAAATAAATGGTTGTGCAGATGATGATAATATTCCAGATGTATATCCGTATAAATTATATGCTAAAACTGTATTAAAGGATCTATATGTGGTACTAGCACCAGTAAATACAATATCTAAAGAATTTTTTGGTTCTTCATAAAACAAAGATATTGCAGTCGGATTTAACCAGAGTATTTTGAACAGAAAGAACATTATTACAAATAAAATAAATAAAAATACAATTACCTTTATTATCTCTTTTTTATTCACTATTTATTTTCCCTCCTTAAAATTGGCCATAAATAAATGCTGTTGCATTATATCCAACTCCATAGCATCCAAATATTACTATTGAAAATATTAAACTATATATTATTCCCCATCTAAATATAATATTTTGCTTAAATAATTTTCCTCTTACACTTCCTTTTCGCGCTAATAATTGCACAATAAATAACGTCAATAATGAAACTATTAAAATTGCAAAATCATACAAATCCATGCCTAATGCACTTAATATTATTTTTTTGCTTAATATACCAAGATTAAATGTAAACATACTTTTTATAATTTCTATTGCATTTGATATTCTTGTTGCTTTAAAGAAAATCATTGCAAAAGAGAATAATAAATAAGTTCTTATAATTTGATATAATTTATAACTAAATACTTCTGTATTAATACCTAATTTATCATTTATTTTTTTAGAAGCTGGACTTAAGATATCTTCTAAAAAAATAAACAGAAATTGTAGTATTCCAGAACCAATTATATATGTATATGCTCCACCATGCCAAAGTCCTATTAAAATCCACATAATTACCATTGAAACATACATAGGTATCTTTTTGCCAATTTTTTTTCCAAATATATTTTTACATTTTTTATTTAATTTTTGCATAACATTAGATTTTTGTAATGGATAAAATATATAATCTCTAAGCCAAGCTCCTAAAGTTATATGCCAATTTCTCCAAAATTCTGTAATTGTTCTCGAAAAAAATGGTAGTTTAAAATTTTCTGGTAATTTTATTCCCATAATTTCTGATATTCCCATAATTACATCTATTGAACCTGAAAAATTTGTATATAATTGTAATGGAAATGCAAGTACTGCTAAAAATGTAAGTAGAAAATTATATATGCCTATATTGGTATATATATTATCTACAAAGATTCCTAATCGTTGAGAAATAACTAATATTTTAAATACTCCCCATAAAATTCTCAATAAACCATAACACATATCATTGTAATTAAATTTATGTTCTTTATACATTTCTTTTCCAACACTATCATACCTTATAAATGGACCAGATGTTAAAATAGGAAAATATGACATAAACAAAGCACATTTAAATATATTTTTTTGTGCTTTACAAGTTCCACGATAAATATCAGTCATATAGCTAATCATTATTAAAGAATAATAACTGATACCTATTAAGGAATTTCTATATACAAGTCCAAATTGATACTTTATGCCAAACAAATTAAAAATATGATTAAATGTCGTCAAAAATAAATTTGTATATTTTAAATAAATTAGTTGTGCTAAAATTATTAAAATACCAAAAGCTAAAAATCTTTTAGCTTTCTTAGTATCATAATATTTGTCAATTAGTCTACCAAACACATATGCAGACATTAAAACTATCAATGCTTGTATTATTGTTTCTATATTAAAATTATCCCAAAATAAAAAAGTAACACTTGATACTAGTAGTACTATCCATTGGAATTTTTTGGGAATAATAAAATATATAAATAATGTAATAATGCAAAACGCTATAAATGTAAAAGTTGTTAAGCACATAAATATCCCTCTTTTTTCGTTATTTTCTATAATTATTGCTACATAATATTTCCATTTGTAATTGCAATATTTTGTCCTGTTATACTATTAGATTTATCTGATAATAAAAATTGAAACATTGGTATCACTTCTTCAATTGATAAGTTTTTTCCAGTTGGGCTATTTAATGCATTCTGTTCTATAAGTAACTCTGGTATATTTTGCAAAAATTTCGTTTCAATCATTGTTGGAGAAATTCCATTTATTCTAATTCCTTTATCAGCATATTCATTAGCAAGTGCTTTAACTAGTCCCAACAATGCATACTTTGAAGTAACATAGCTAGCTACATATTTTGGTGGTATATTAGTAGTACAAGATGTTAGCATAACTACTATTTTTCCATATTTGTTCTTTGCCATAATAGGTAAAAAATTATTTAAAATAATTACTAAAGAACGAAATGCAATATTTAAGTCATTTTCAAATTTATCCCAACTTAATTTCGAAAATTTTATATTTTCATATCTCCCTGCTGGTAAGTGAACAATATGTGTTGGTATTTTTCCAATTTTTTTTATATCTTCTACAAATTGATATGTAGCATCTTTATCTTTAAAGTTTCCCTCTATAAAGATAAGTTTATCTCCTAATTTTTTCTTTAGTTCGGTCAAGTTTTCTTCATCACCATTATGATGTGCAATTATATAATCATATTCTTCATTTGTTTGTTCTATTATTTCTTTGCCGATATCAGAAGATGCTCCAGTAATCAATAATATTTTTTCAGTCATTTAAAACACCTACTTTCATTTTTCCTCTTGATACTTTCTCATCTTTATTATTAAAGATTTCAAATCCTATCGTAAATTGCTTAAACATTTCGTTTATTTCTATAACTTTTCCTTTAATTGTTAAAGGGCTGTCTGATACAAATACAGGTTTTTTAAATAAAATTTCCACACTATGAATAATGCTATATTTACCAGGTAAATATACTCCAGCTAGAGTTGATAAAAAAGAAGATGTAAGCATACCATAAACTACTTTTTCATTATAGCCCTTAGATTTAGCATATTCTAAATCATTATGTAAGGGGTTAATATCTCCAGTTATTTCACAAAATGTTTTCAGCATTTCATCAGTAATAGCTGCTTTAAATTGTTCTTCTAATCCGATTTTTATATCTTCAAATTTATATTGTTTTATAGTATTTTTAAAATGCATATGTTTTACAGTATCACTAGGTTCAGCTACTTTTTGTTTTTCCATTTTATACACTACTCCTATTATTTGCTAATTCTAGAAATTATAATATCTACCATTTCTCCAACATTCTTCATTGTTGTTACTTCGTTCATATTAAATTTTATTCCAAATTCTTGCTCAACTGCCACAACTAAATTGATATGTTCTAAGCTGTCCCAATCTTCTATATCGTTAGATGTTGTTTCTGCTGTTACAACTATTGATTCATCATCAAATATGTCCCTAAAAACTTTATTTAATCTTTCATAAATTTTTTCTTTTTCCATTATTCTTCCACCTCAATTACATTATTTTTATTTTTATAATCTCCTGATATATCTAATTTATATGTTTTATTTCCCTGTTCGTCATGTGAAATTTCTTCAAAGCCTTGTATATCATAAAAATTACTTACCATTTTATTTTTAGCTGTTGGATAATAATATCCATATATTGTTTTTATTCCTCTTTCCTTCGCTTTTTTTACCAATGTATCTAACATTGCAAATTCCATATTTCTTTTCAAAACTCTGCAACTCATTATCCATAAATCAATATGTAATTCATCTTTATTTTTGATATTTCCAATAACAACAGTAATAACTCCATTATCACCAAAAATATCTTCCAGTTTTCCATATAATTTGATATAATTATTGTCTTGATTTACTTCTTCAATGTCTGCTAGTGAATATCGTTTTGTTGTTAGATTAAATTGATTACTTTTATTACTTAATTGTGAAATTCTTTCCAAATATATTGGTTTAAATTCTGATATTTCTGCCTTCATTTTTAAGGAAATCAAATAATCCTCGTAGTTGTCAAATGTTGCCATCATTTGACTTCTTTTAGCATTATCTTTATATAGTTCATTTTTTTTCAAGTCTTCATTTGAAAAATTTGTAACTTCAAAATATCCATTGTGGTCAATTATTCTTATGTAATTTTCTGGTACATCTATTTCTGGTGTAGCGATTCCATCAATATAATTATTTACAATTTGTCTTTCTGCAGGATTATCGTCTACAAAAACAAAACTATCTGCTCCTAAGTTTAGTTCCTCTGCTATATCTTTAATATTCAAGTTTTTAGGATTCCAATTTGCTTTAATTATTATAAAGTCATCTGGTTTTAAAGTTCCTGCTGGATGGTTTAAGCCTGCTATGGCATTTTCATACTCATTTTTAGAGTTTACATTCAAAATAATTCCTAAGCTTTTATGTTCTTTTAAATATTTTTGAAATTCAGAATATACTTGTCCGCTTGGTACTTCTGGACCAATTGCTAAATTTTCTACACCGTCATCTCCAACAATTCCTCCCCATAATGTATTATCTAAATCAAGTACTAATGCTTTTTTATTTTTTCCATATATTGATTTTATGATATTTGCTAAATTGAATGACAAATATGGTATTGCTGGTACTTCCATTGCATATTTATACATATGCCAATAAAATTGATTAGCCCATTTATCTAGTCCATAGCAAGCTGATACATAGTTAATATCATTTATATAAAAGTTTTTTGTTGAATTTGCATACTCATAAAATTTTTGATTTAATCTTGTTATGAAATTTGTCCTTCCATGTATATCACTTGCATCTTTATTTCCTAATAAACGATAATATGGATATTCAAAATTGTTTTGAATAATTGTAGCATTGAATTTTGAAAAAAGAGTTTCCCAAATTTTTCTATATTTTTCATATTCACTGTTTATCATATTATCAATATTTTTTTCGTCATCGTACATAGTTGGAAAATCTATAATATTCCTATTTGTTGTATGTATATATATGATGTCAGGGTTGAAATTATCTAATTCTTCATTTCCAAAAATTGCATCTTCATAATATTTGTTATATTCAGATTCATAAAATGTTGGTTTTATTCCATAATTCAGTAAAAATATTTCTAGCATATTTTTTATTTCACTTGTAGTTGAACCACCTAATATTGCAATATTTTTTTCTATCAAATTTTCTTTAGTTAATAACTGTTTTTTTATTTTTCTTTTATTGCTTATTAAATAGTTTACATCAAATGGATATTCTAATTCTTTCATTTTTATAAAATCTCCTTTCCTTTTAAATATAAAAAGCTAAGCAAGACATATTATTTCTAACATATCTTACTTAGCTTTTATTTATTTTTTTAAATTGATTATCTGTGTGTGTGTGTGTGTGTGTGTGTGTTACAGCCACAATGGTTTCAAGGTTTTTCATTTTTTTGTCAGTCCTTTTTATTTATTTTACTAGCTTTTTCATTATACTATATATCAACAGCATTGTCAATTGTTTGACATTTTTTATTTTTTGTATTTATTTAGTCAAAAGATTATTTTCTATATTGTAATATTAAAAAATGAGTCCCTGCTATTAAACATTTTTTCTAATATTGGGGGCTCACTTTACTTTTATTTACTTTTTATATTTTAGTCTTCTTTGAAACGTTTTCCTTTACTTTTCTTTTTGCGTGCCTTTCTTTCTATTTCTTCAAAATCTTGATAATCATAATTCTCTTCTTTGTATTCTTCTTTTTCAGTTTCTTCTGGCTCAGGTTCTTCTTCTTTACCTAAATTATTTATTATATCATCTGCTGTTTCTCTTATGTTATTCAAGCTTTTTGGCTTTTGCATTTCTTCATAATATGATTCGTCTTCTTCATCTTCGTCAAAATATTCTTCGTCAGAATTTCTATATTTTATATATCTAACAAGTAAAATTATTCCAACAACTATTATTGCTACAACAATTACAGCTATAATTATAATTCTTTGTTGTTTCTCTTTTTCTTGTTTTTCAGCTTCTGCTTTTTCTCTTGCAATTGCTTCTTCATCTACTAAGCTTTTATTTACTGTAATTTGGTATGTAGCTGTTTCCTTTTCGTCATCACTTTGAACAGTTATAGTGATAACATTTTCTCCTTCTTTTAAGTCTTCATTTCCTATTACTTCAATAATTTGTCCTTCGTCTATTGCTGTTGTTGATATGTCTAATTTTGTTTTATCTCCAATCAATTTGGCAGTATATTCATATACATCTTTTTTAAATGAAGGTGATAATGTAATACCATCAATTGTTAATTTTTCCAATCCTACTTTTATTTCTTCTTCAGTTTCTGTTTCTTCTGTATTTGTTATATCCTCATTTTCTTCTGTTTTATCTTCCTCTTCTTTTGCAGCTTCTCTTGTAATTGATAAATTATATGTATTTTTTGTTGTTCCATCTTCTGCTGTAACAACTATACTAAATTGATTTACTCCTTCTTGTAAATCTTTTTTTCCTGTACCTGTTATTGTTTGTCCATTCTGCCCTTTATTAGCATATATATTTACACTAGAAACAGAATTTGGAACAGTAGCAGAATATGAAGTCTTACTTGGTGTAAATCCTTTAAAATCATTTGGTGTAAATCCTAAATTAGAAAGTTTTGCATTATTTGATTTTTGAGGTGTTTGAGTTTCTGGTTGAGATTGTGTTGTTGAATTTGGTTTTTCTGTTGTTGTCGTTGTGGATGTGCTATTAGATGCAGGATTTACAATTACTGTTGATGTATTTGTTACTCCATTTATATTAAATTGAACTGTATACTTTGTTGTTGCTGTTACATCAGGTGCTTTAAATGTATATGTTCCAAGAGTTTTAAATCCTATGCCAATGCCTGATCCTGATATTGCTCCATTAGAAGAATTAGCAACAGCCCCAGCTGGTGCCGAACATCCAGCCAATGTTAGGCCAATATGGTTACCAAGTTTCATATCATAATTATCTATTCCTTCACTAGATGTAACAGTGATAGTTACTGTTCCTCCTGAGGTAGTAGTAGGGTCATTACTTGAAAAAGCCGCATCTACTTTTTGAGTTAAAATTACTAATGTTAAAATAAGAAATAATAATGTTATTTTTAAAATTTTTTGTTTCATAATTACACACCTCATTTTATTATATACTTATATCTTGTAATCCAACAGCATTTTTTAATATCATCAATGCATCTTGTGAATTAGCCTGTCCATCTTTGTTTGTATCCATAGCTTTTAAGTACTCATTGTTTTTACTTAATATACCAACACTTTGTTTTAAAACTTCTAATGCATCTGCTGAATTGACATTGCCGTCGCCATTACTATCCCCATACTTTACAATAGTATATTTATCATTAATTTTACATCCAGTTCCAATAGCACTGTTTTTATCTTTAATTTGTTCTCCTTTAGAATTTACAATTTTTGCAGAATTTCCAAAAGTTTCTAAAATGTCTTCTACTGTTACATTTGGTTTGACGTTAATATTTGCATTTTGTTCATCTATCTTTACCTTTTCCTGAGGAGTCGTTGCCGTTCCATTACTTCCATCTGTTGTTTCTCCATTTAATGGTATTAGATATAGTTTATATGGGCTTTCATAATCAAAAGTTTCTCTTGCTGTATATCC
>CANPWO010000014.1 GCA_947584535.1 uncultured Clostridia bacterium | reverse complement strand
ATTTTATACAATATTTATCCACAAAATACATAATTCTGTTACTAAAATTTTATTTCCTAGTCTGAATAGTAACAATATTTATAGAAAGAAAAAATTATGGTTTGTAAGCTATTTATATAAAATCGGTGCAGTTATATACTACACCGATTTTATATCACTTATTTTCTATCATACAATCTGATATTTTAAACATAATAGACATTGTTAAACGAAATAAAAATGCAACTATATTTGTAAAATCATCGACTATTTTAAGAAAAATTCTATACTTAAATTATATAATTTAGAAAATTAACCCCATATTCTTTAATTATGGATTTTATGCAAAAATAAAATTTATCCTAAAAATTGTATTACTATAGAAACCAAAGGATTAACAAAATATGACTCAGAATTAACATCATCAATACTTGGTGCTCTTAAAGTAATGCTATTTTTTGACATATTAATAAATTCAAGATTTTCTGTTTCAGGATTAGCTACGTTTATAACTCCATTTCCAACAATTTGTATAGAATGCTCTTGACCTGTAAATAAACTTCCACCTGCATATACTATATTTTGTCCTACTTTTCTTAATCCAACAGCTATAAAATCTTCTGTTTTATTAAATGCACTTCCTCCATTTTCTTTATATGCGTTTACTACAAAATCTACTCTATATGCTCCACCTTTTGAGAATTTAATTAATTTATTAACATTATCAACAGTTACAACATCAGTATTATTTGCTCCAACTCTATCAAGCGGAATCCTATCATTAGGTTGAACAATATACTCACTTCCTTGACTAATTGGTTCAAATGTTACAACTGTTGCAGTAGCAATTTCCTGTGGTCCAGTTGCTCCTTTATCACCTTTTGGTCCTGGACTACCTTGAGGTCCAGGTTCTCCTGGATCTCCCTTGTCTCCTTTTGGGCCCTGAATACCAGGTTCACCTTGTTCACCTTTATCACCTTTTGGTCCTTGTTCACCTTGAGGACCTGGTTCACCCTCTGGGCCTTGTACTCCTTCAGGCCCTCTTATTGGTCCAACATCTATCCAATTTCCATCTTCGTCTGACCATACATATAAATTAGAATCTATCAAATATCCATCTCCTGAATTGCCAGTTGGATGATTTTCTTCTAACTCTGCAACAGATTGAAATGAGCCTAAAATATTTACACTTGTCCCAGCTGGACCTGTAGCACCAATTTCACCTTTTTCTCCGTCCTTTCCTTTTGGGATAATAAAATCAAGTATATGTTCTAAACCATTTCTTCGTTCTATAATCTTTGCATTATAACTAGAATCTGCAGTAATAACTTTTCCTATAGTTATTCTTTCTGTCATTCCTACTTCGCCTTGTGGTCCTGTAACTCCAGTTGGTCCTGTAGCTCCAGTTGCACCTGTATTTCCAGTTGGCCCTGTAGCTCCTTGAGGTCCAGTTATTCCTTTTGGATACACTATAGGAGGGCAACAACAATTTGCATTATTATATGAGCCACAATTATTATTTATATTGCAATCTCCACACATTTTCATTTATATTCCTCCTTTAATAAAAAGCAAGCTCTGCTATATTTTATGAATTTTATATAACATTTGTTATTTTATGTTTTTATTATTTTAAAAAAAATACTTTAAACAATTGACTTTAACAATAAAAGATGATATAATAGTTTTTGTTAATGCGAGAGTGGCGGAACTGGCAGACGCACAGGACTTAAAATCCTGCGGGAGTCAAATCCCGTACCGGTTCGATTCCGGTCTTTCGCACCAAACTGCGACATAATGTTACATAATATTTTGAAATAAAGTTCTAACACTTTATTTTTTGAAACAACTTAATCATGCATAATAAGTTGTTTCTTTTTTTTGTCTTTTTCAAAAATATCTGTAATTACATTTGCAGATTTTTTATTTACATCATCATCTATGTGTGAATATCTTAATGTAGTCTGATAACTAGAATGTCCTAACCATAGTTGTATATCTTCTAATCTTACTCCGTTTCTTCTAAGTAATGTAGCACAACTATGTCTTAAATCGTGAAATCTAATATGTCTTAAATTATTTTTATCTAATATTTCTGAAAATTTTTGTGTAATATATCCAGGCTTAATAAGTTCTCCTAAATCATTTCTACATATATATTCCTTATATTTTTCATCATAAGTATTTCCAAAAAGCTTTTTATTTTCTATTTGTTTGTTTTTATGTCTTAAGATTAAATCCTCTGCTAAAGGTATTAAAGGCAATGTTCTATAACTAGATTGATTTTTTGTTTTATCTTCAAATATAAATTGTGCTTTTCCATTGATGTTTCCATATCCAACTGTATGTTTTATTGTAATAGTTTTTTCTTCAAAATCTATTGCACTCCATTTTATACCAATTACTTCACTTCTTCTAAGTCCATAATATCCTGCAAGTAGTATTGGAAGTTCGATAAAAGTATCTTTTATTATATTCATAAGTTGTTCTAATTCTTCAACAGTATAAAAATCTCCTATAAACTGTTTTTCTTTTATATTTTCAATTTTATCAATAGGATTACTAGGTATTATTTCCTTTACAACTGCTCTCTTTAAAGCTTTACTAATATTAGCATTATAATGCTTGATAGTATTATTTCCTATTCCTTGTTTGCTTAAATATTCGTAAAATTCTGTAATATGTATAGGTTTTATATCTATCAATTTAATATTCTTTTCTTTAAAATATGAATACATTTTACCTTTTACTACTTGAGAATAACCTATAAAAGTTGTTCTTGCAACACTGTTTGATATACTCATTAACCAATCTACCATATAATCACAAAATAACATATTATTATACTTTTCTAAAGTGTTATCTCTAGGTTTATTATTTAGTGTTGTTTCCTCCAATCCTGTTAAAATTTCCATTAATTTTTTTTCAGCGAGTCTTTTATTTCCTTTTGCTTTTAATTTTGTAGAAATCCATTTAAGTTTTCTATTACCTTTTTCATCATAAAAGTTTATTACAGCATAATAAATGCCTTTTTTTATTTGTAAGCTACCTGTCAACATTTTTTCTCCTTTCCTATAACAGATAACCTTTACCATTGTTATCTGTATTATACCATATTTATATATCCTAATCAAAATTATCTTGGATTATATATGAGATTATATTGACTTTAGGTATTTTATATTCTCTACCAATCTTTATACTTTTTATTACGTTTTTCTTCAATATTCTATATGCCAATGTTGGACTAATTCCACCTAACATTTCTATCATTTCTTTAACATTTACTACATCAGGATAAGAAGTAAACATAGAAGTATATAATTCTTTTGAATCTTTCAATATTTACCACTCCTTTTTATAATATTCAATAAGATTTGATGTATATTTATAATCTTTCATATTAGAATTTGTTTTCTTTCTTTTCTTTTTCCAATCTTTCTAGTTCATCATATACAATTTGACCATAATCTTCTTTTAAATTTTCTTCTTTTCTACTACATTTTGAACTCATTTTAAAAATTGAAAATAATATAATTGAAAATACTCCCAAAATGAAACTTATTATTGAAACTAAAATTAATTTAATCATTTTTAACCTCATTTCTTTTTTATTAATCATAACTGCTCATCGCCATACGAATTTCACGTTCCCTAGGATTTCTACGGACTGCCCCTTAACATCACATTAGCCAGACAGAAGTATCATTATGTGTGTTATGATTCTATATATTTTTCAAGGTACAATGAAAAGATTTATTTATCCTTTCACTTATAACCTCGATTTTCATAAGCAATTTTACTAAGAGTTTTTAAAAAATTTTAAATTATTTTTTAAATTTTTTCATATTTTCTATAAATTTAAACATTAGATGTTCTCTTAAATCATCTTTATTTACTTTCTTGCCATATTTATAAACAAGACCATTTATAAGAGGTAGATATTCATATAATAAATCGTTAATAGCTTGTCCATCTCCTTTTTGAGCCTTTTCTAATATATCTTCAAAATCTTTCATAATTAATTTTCCTCCATTAATCTTTTTAATTTTTTCTTTACTGTACTTACTGTAACAGTAACATTCTTTTCTGATATTCCTACTATTTCTGCAATCTCTCTTGTTTTATATCCATCAACATATAAATCAAATACTTCTTTTTGCCTATCTGTTAATTTAGAAATAGCATACTTTAGGCGTTTGTTTTCAATCTCAGATTTATTTTCAGCAAAAAAAATAGTGTCTATTCCACCGTTAAGTGAAATAGACACTTTTAAATTATCAATACTTTCAACAGATATAGCTGAACATTTTTGTTTTGCTTTATAAGAGCGATAAAAGTCTATTGCATCACATCTTAATGCAATTTCCATATATTTTGTAAATTCTGCTTGAAGTTTTGTCAAAGAAAACACCCCCTTTCATAAAGAAATAGGCTGCTTTCTTTGGTATAATAGCAAAAAAATAAGTCGATAAAAAAGCTAAGTAAATCTTAGTTTTCTTTATCAACCTATTAATCTTTAGTTTGCTTAATGCCTTAATTATATTTATACCATAAAATAAATATTTTGTGGAAATTTTAGACTAAAATCGTTTTTTTTTGACATAAAAAGTCTTTTTTTTCATTTCAAAACAATTTTTAAGCATTTCGTAATATTTTGTAAAAAAAAAAGGGGGGTTGACTTTAAATTATTGTTTTTAATATACTTGCAATAAGAAAGGAGAATTGTATGAAAAAAATTATGAATAACAAATTACTATCATATTTATCTGGACTAATACTGCCTAAAGAAACTGTATTAATAATAACTGACTTGGAAAAAATTATATATAGTACAGATGAAAAATATAAAAATTTAATGATAGACGATTCTTTGATTTTACACTTTATTAGAAAAGATGACAAAGAATTTTATATTTTTAATGACAAAAGTTTAAAATATAATCAAGAAAATCAATATATATTACCACTAAATGACAACTCAAATTCTATTTGTGGAACTATTATATTTATATGTAAAAATATAAATATATCTTCAAAAAGATTTTTTAAATCTATTCTGTTTAATGTTGATTTTTATATTAGAAAATATACAGCAGAGGAAATAAAAAGAAAAGAATCTAATCCAATTTATAATAATTATTATATAATTGAAATATCTAAAATACTCGAAGATACTATTGATAAACTTTACTGTGATAAAAATTATAGACATATAGAAGAACTTTTAGCTTTTAAAATTGATATGTTAAAAAGTGATTTAGAAAGTCATAATCAAAAACTATTTGATGATATTTACAGCCTATTACAAGAGCAAAAAAAATATTATGGATTATATGCTTTTGCAACAGGGCATAGTTTTAAAAAATAAAGGCAAATGAATTAATTTCATCTGCCTTTATTTTTATTAACAACACTTTGCATACTCATAAACATAATTTATTTTATCTAATAATTGATTATATTCTAACCTAGAAACACCAGTTCTTCTTAAAGATTTTGACATTTTCTTTTCTTCATCTGACATATATTTATCATAATAATATTCTAATATTCCCTCATAAAATACATCAAATTCGTAATCAGTATATAATTTGTTTTTTATATTAATTCCTAATTTATTTATAATCATTATATCTTTAGTATCTAAAAAATTGTTTAAATCTAAGAATTCATCGACATAATAAGATTCTATCCATTTATTATAATAAAAATTTTTCATTTATTTTCTCACTTTCTAAAAAAACATCTATGTGCATTTCATCATATATATTTTTAATTCTAAATAATTCTTTCAACTTCCTTTTTAATATCTTTGCGTTTTCTTCTGTAATTCTCTGATTAAGTATTGCAACATTAATTGTTAAACATATCTGTGTATAACTATTTTCTTCTATAATATCTTCTAATATATATTCAGGAATATCAAAATCAAAATATTTAGAAATTAATAACTTTAACTTTTTTGCCTGTTCCATTATTTTTTTTATTTCTACATAATATTCAAAATTAAATTCTTCTTTTGATGATGTATATATCATTTCTTTTTTATTCATAATATTTTTTAATCTCCAATTACATAATTATAGCATATATTTGTATTTTTTGGAATATATTTGTTAAATTTTCTCTCATTTTATTGAGAGGTTTTTAAAATAACTTTTGATAGAATGGATATAGAAAAAAGTAGGTGTTTAAATTTATGGATTTTTCAGATTTAATAGCCATTAAAATAAAAGAACTTATGAATGAAAATAATATTAGTATTTATAAATTAGAAAGTCTTACAGGAGTTTATAGTTCTACAATAGCTACATTTCTTACAAGAAAGACAAGAACAATTAGAATTGAAAATTTATTATTTATATGTGAGGCTCTAAATATAACTTTAGCTGAATTTTTTTCAGATTCAAGATTTAAAGATGCTGAGGCTCACGAATGGTTAAAAAGGAAAAGAAAAGTAAATAATTGAATATAAAAAAATATAGAGGATAAGAGTATTTTTAAAATGCTCTTATCCTCATTTTTTAAACCCCAGTTTTCGGCAACTCTTGTGTTTTCTTAACTTCTCTAGTATAAATAACTGTTTTCCATTTATCTTTATCTTCGATATGTTCTTCTAAATAATCTCCTGATACTTTTGTATTATTTGTAAAAGTAAATCCATTTTTTAAATTATCTAATACATCTACATATACAATAGGAGATTCTAATTCGTGAAAATCAACTTTAACTGTTCCAAATCTGAATTCAAATTCTGTTATATATTCATCTTTTTCTAGTTTCAATTCTTTAAAATTTAATTCATATATTGTTTCAGTATCTAATTCATCTTTAAACAGTTTAAAATCATTTTTATTTGTTTTATACCATACACTATATAATAGTTTTTCATTCCAAGTGCCAGTATATATTTTATCTAATCTAACTGCCTCTGCTGGTAGTGTATCATTCCAAGTAAAATTATCTAAAGGTACATTTGACTTATTATGAATGTTCTTAAAGTTATAATATATATTATCTTTATTTTGAGTTTCAATAAAACCTGTTTTTTCAATTTCAATATCTATATCAACACTATCATTTAAAATTTCTTGTTCAATTAAGTCTTTATGATTTACTATTTCGACTTCGTATATTTCTTCATTTAACAAGTAGTATTTTCCTTGTTTTACTTCTTTTATATAATACTTGCCCTTTAGTAAATCTTTAGTTGTAGCAATACCATTTTCATCTGTTACTATTTTATCTACAACTGTTCCATTTTTATCTAATATTTCAAATTCAACATCTTTTATAGGAGAATTTTTTGGTAGTCCTGTATATTTATTATCTTTTGAACTTAATTTTAAGACCTTTATTTTACCCTTAATTTTTTCGTTTTGGAATTCAATAGTTATATTTTCTCCCCATTTTACATCTATTATTTTACTGCAATTTTCTTTATCAATATAATAATTTTCAGGAACTGCAATCTCTGTTACTTTTATCTGCTGTTCTTTAAATAGCTTTAAATCTTTTTGAACATCAAGCTGTATTACTCCATTTTCTCCAGTAATATAATTACCTAAATCTTTACCATCTAATGTTTCAAATTTGAAAGTAACACCTTTTACACCTTTTTTAGTATCTTTATCAACTTTATTTAATGTTATGTTCATAGTTTTATATTCAATATCAAAATTGCTTTGTACAGTTCTAATATTTACAGGGTCAAGTAATAGTGCCATATTTTGTCTATCGCTCCTAGTAGTTGCACCAAACATTATTGATGTCTGTTTTGCCTCACATCTAAAGTTTAATTTAATATTTTTATTACTATCTACACTTGTTAATGGTACTAATACTTTAAATTGACTTACATTATTTATATCTGAAATTTCGTTATTTTCTAAATCAGTTATCTTTAAACCATCTGCTCCCATTAATGATAATTTTACATTTTTTATATTTTCATTATGCGATATATTATATGTTTGTGAATAATACTCTCTATTTATACTATCTATATCTGCATTTCCAATTTTATTAACATTAAGTAAAGCCTCTGATGTATAACTATGACTTAATGCTATTCCATTATTGTAAATACTTTTTATAGCATTTACAACATTAATATGTTCTTGATTTCCTGCTGTATATGGAGCAATTTGACTTAAATCCAATGGTTTTAAATATGCCCATACAGCAAATTGAGTAGCAAATTGTGCCTCATCTTCGTTATTTAAGCCAAGTTCTGCAAGAGTTTTATAAGGGCTACCTGAAAGAATTATACTCGATACCGTAGGATCCGAGTATAATTTATTAACATCTACCAAATAATCTCCAGCCTCTGCACCTGTCATTCCTAAGTTTAAGCAAAAAGCTTTATGTTCAATATTGTTATAATCTTTATAAAAATACAGATAATTTAATTGTCCTACTCCTCTATATCGTATATAACTGGCTCCTTTCCTGTAATATATATTATATTGTCCTAAATCTATTTTATCATTTACATTATAAGTATCAGCATTTACTTTGTTTGATAATATACTTATCATAAGCAACATTATAAATACTAAAGTATATTTTATTATTTTTTTCATTTCTTTACCTCCATAAAAAAAGCAAGTAGTTTTTTTCTACTTACTTTAATTTTTACTGAAAATAATATTCAGTTCTTAAATATTCTCCATTTTTGTATATGTTCTCTGCATATACATAAAATTCAGGATAATAGTTATCCATTACTATATTTGCTATTCTATATTCATATAATGGATAAAAGACATTACCTGATTTTTCAATAACAAAGTTAATGTTATCCACGCAATCAACTAAACCTGCATATCTATTGTCTTTATTTTCTCTTATCAGTCTTTTTGCTATACTAATCATATTTTGAATTTCAGAATTGTTAATAGCAAAAGTATATACATCTTCTTTTTGTTCTACAACATTTTCTGTTGTTTTTTCAACATTTTTTGATTTATTACTATTGTTAGTATTATCATTGTTAGTGTTAGTGTTAGTATTAGTTTTAATGTTATTATTTGCAATAATAGGATTATTATTAATCTTTACATTATTGCTAGTATTATTCGACTTTTCTTTAATAATATTACTATTATTAGAAGATTCATCTGATTTAGGTTGTTCAATTATTTTGTTTTCACTTTCAGTTGAATTTTCTTTAGAATTATTGTATATACTTTCTTCATTACTTAATTCTATATTTTCAATTTCATTTACAGAATCTGAATAAATATCAACATTATCATTTTTTCCTTTAGAATTTCCAAATATAAGAAGTCCTGCACTAATAAAGGTAGTTATTATTACAATAGTTATTACTATGATTGTTCTTCTTAAAATCATAAAATCACTTCCTTATATATTCATTATATAAAAATAATTTTTATGAAGTCAATCCCTTTTCATATTTATAAAATAGAGTAGGGGGAGGGAAGAAGTAAACTTCTTTCTCTTAAAACATATTTAAGTTTATTTCTTTTCAATTCCCTGCACACAAAGTCTTACATTTGAATTTCCTGATATACAAGTTATTAATGTTATTCTATTATCTTCTGTTTGTTCTAACTTACTCCAATCGTAACTATCAATTTGAGTTATATTATCTACTATATATTCTTTAGTTCCATATCTTGTTTTATAATAAAT
The DNA here is from genome assembly GCA_947584535.1 of uncultured Clostridia bacterium. GTDB lineage: Bacteria > Bacillota > Clostridia > TANB77 > CAG-465 > CAG-465. The sequence goes on along the minus strand of CANPWO010000014.1, from coordinate 21,780 downwards.
TTCATCTCCTTTCTCTAATTTATTTATATTAGCAAAATAATTAGCTTTTGTTCCTGCATTATGACTAGCAAGACCTACATTGCCATCATATATATTTGTATTTTCAAAATGTCCTATTGAATGTGCCAATGTTTCTAATTCAACACTTTCACATATATTGACATTATTTAAGTTAATCTTTGGTATAGTTAAAGTTCCTATTACGGAATCATCTAAAATTTCTTCCTGATTTATATCTTTATCAGTATCGTTTATAATATCTTCAACTATAATGTCTTTATTTTTATCTATATTGTTTTCTTTATAATTTAATTTTATATTAAAAAACACAACTAAAGCTATAACAATTATAATTCCAACAATTATACTAATTTTTCTTTTCATATTTCCACCTAAAATTTTACTTCAATATTGCTATTATCAATTTTACAATATTTAATTAAATTCCCTTTCACAATTTTGATAGTTTTTCCTTTATTTTTTTCAAATAGTTTTTTATTGAATTTTAATATATATTCATTTGAATTAGTCTTATTTATTGAACTAGAAATATCAAGTACATTTTCTTTTATTTTATATCTTCCTATATATTTATTTTCACTATATACTTTTACATTGTTACTAAAGAAAAAGATAAGTAATACAACAAATAATGCACCTGTACTTGTAGCAACTATTGGAACTGCTATATTATTTTTCTTTTCAACTACTTTTTCTTCTCTTTGCATTTTTTTATAATTCACTTTAATCAAATAAGGCTTTTCTATTTTCTTTTCAGCTGTTCCTTTATATTTTGCTATAACCTTATATGTATAAGGATTATATATTCTTTTAACTCCTCTATATAAAGCCTCGCCTCTGTATAAATCGCCTATTTTAAAATCTCCTGTATTTTTTGTTGTTTGTATATACCAATCTACATTTATTAAATATAGTGTATGTCCATCTTTTTCAATTTTCTTAGGTATAAAATCCATATCATTTTTAGCAAGGTCAAAATATTGTTTTGTTTCATCTATATATTCTTCATAATAGCCATTATATATTGGTGTTACTTCAATGCTATCATAATCTAAATTATTTATACCTATATAGCCATCTTTTTCATAATTTAATGTTTTAGGCAAAATATTAAATATTTCTTCTAAGCTATTTGAATTACTTACTACTTCCTTTGTATCGTTTATTTCAATAGTATCAATATAATCTTGTTCTTCTATATTATAATCTAATAGCTTATACTTATTATCTTCATAACTAATCTCTTTTTCTAGATTTTCAATGAAAGAATCTCTTTCTTCCTTATTTACTTCATATATATAGTTAAGTTTATTATCTTCTTTTACAACATCAGTTATTTCACTTGCATATACATTTTGAATTAATAATAACCCTAACATTAATGATAATAATATTTTTTTCATCTTATTTTCCCCCTCTTAAAATATCAATAATCATTTGTCTTATATTAGAATTTAAAAGTGCTGTTGCACCTACACTTACAAGAATTGTTATTATAATATATCCCACTACTTCAAAGAAACTTATAAATTTATTTTTAAGCATAAAAAAACAGTCTAGTATTTTTTTACTATCCTGTTTATCATTTAATTTCTTTTTTAATTTCATCTTACTTATTTTCTTTTTCTTCTTTTTTACTGTATCAATATTCTTCTTAAATTTTACTGCATCAATATAGTTATTTTCATTTAATGCTTTTATCCATTCTTCTCTTTGTATTTCTTTATCACTTGATATAATAAAGTCGTAAATTCCTATATCAAATAAATTTGATAGTAATTCATCTCCAACTTTATAATTTAAAGCTATTATTATAATTTGAATATTATATATTACTTTTATTCTAGTAATACTTTTTAATATTTCATCTTTTTTTTCTTTAAAATTTGTTATATCTATAATTATCTTATCAAACTGTTCAAGATTTTTATTCATAAGTTTTCTATCTATGTATATACTAAAATCTTCTTCTAACTCATCTATTAAACAATCTTTTATATTTATGTATTTGGAAACAATCCTTTTTGTTTCTTTATTATTTGTAATAATTAATACCATATTATATTCCTCCATCAAAAATAGCTTATCATTTCTAATAATCTATTATTCTAAGTTACAATCTATTTATTTTAATATATATTTAATATTATTAAAGCTAATTCCTTTAATAATTTCATATTTCATTATTATCTATATATTTTACTTTTCATTAATTATATTTTTATACTTTTTTCATTTTAATACAATAATCTACAAAAAAGAAGTAATTACACTTAATGAAATAATGATTTTAATAATAATTTCATTTTTGATAATCACTTCTTTTTTTAATTCATATTATTCTTTAACCAACAGTATGAATATTCTTTTTTGTAGTTTCTATAAATAACCAAGGGCTAAATAAATTTCTTGTTTTAAATATAGCTTTTAATGTTCCATCTTCTCCTTGACCTAATGTAATAATATAATCCTCATTTTCCTTAGTTATGCTATCAATATCTTCAAGATATTTTATTTCATCTGGTAGATTAAAATATGAAAATTGTACTTCTTCCCAAGTTTGACCCCCATCATTTGTAGAATAAATTAAAGGAAAATTAACATCAACATTATTTTCTAAAATTAAAACACCTATCTTTTCATCATACATACATAAATCTACTAAAGTTGCTGATGTATTATTTAAAGGCAAATCTATTTTTTTCCAAGTTTTACCAAAGTCATTTGTCAAATACATTTTTTTGTTTTCTCCAAAATTCATAGACCAATCTGTTCCTAAAGCTACATATCCCACATTTTTTGAAGTAAAACCTACTATTCTTCTTGTAATACGATTTCCAAATTCTCTAGGACTAGCCAATGTTGTTTCATTCCAAGTCTTTCCATTATCTAAGGATATTTTTAATGTTGGAATACTACCATAAAAATAAGCAATAGGCAAATACTTATCTTCTGATATAAACCAACTATTAGCAGCAAGTGATAAAGAATTGTTATAAAATTCTAATGTACTATCTAATTGTTCTTTTGTTATATCTGTATTAATCCAAGTATTTCCATAATCTCTTGTAAATTTTAATGTTCCATTGCTAATATAATAATCTGTTTCCATCATATTATTTGGATTATTAGGCACACTACTATCAATAGTGTTAAATACATATTGATATTGGCTAGTAGCACTAGTATCACTACTATTAGATAATTTAATTACAACATTTGTATTACCATCACTTATGCCACCTTTTCCATTTTTGTAATCTTCTTCATTTAATGGCTCTTTTATTCCGGTTCTCATATCATAAATTGGAGTTCCATTTGGTATTATTGTATTAGGTTTATAAATAATAAAATTATTTTTAAATTTGCTAAGTTTAAATTGTTTAGTTATTGGAATTTGTTTTATAATATTACTTATATATTCTATACTACTATTTTTATCATAATAATTTACAATATTTAAGTTATCATTAGTAGGAGAAGTATAATATAATTTATTATTACTATATGTATAACCTACTCTACCAAGATATTTTTCATTATTATCAAAAGTATTTAATGATAAAGTAAATGTTTTTACATTTCCTAAACTATCTAATAATGCTTCAAAATAAGATATTGAATATTTTTGATTCATATTCTCTGATTTCTCAATTATTTCTATCATTTTATCAAGTCCATTTTTAGATAAATTATAGTTTCCAATAGTATAAATATTTTCTCCATCTACAATAGTTTTAGGATGAAATTTATTATAATATTTTAAACTTAAATATCCAATAAATATTATCAATATTGTTGATATACTAATTATCAAAATTCTTTTCTTATTTTTTTCTTTCCTTATTTTCTCAATATTCTTAACGGCTTGGTCTATTTCTTTTTGTATATCTATATCTTCTTCATTTCCTTTTTCACAATTTATTAATTCAGATATATTAACTTCTAAAACATCTGCTAAAGATTTAAGTAAAGTTATATCAGGAAAACTTAACCCTCTTTCCCATTTACTAACAGCTTTATCTGTTATATATAACTTTTCTGCAAGCTGTTGTTGTGTTAACCCTTTTTCTTTTCTTAATTGTATAATAAAATTTCCAAATTTATTATTATCCATTATTTCATCACCATAAAAATTATATCATTTCATTTTAATATTGTCTATAAACTGTTAGTTTAGTTAGTTTTGTTTTTTTAGTTTAGTTATATTGTAAATTAAATTTTAATATTAAAAAATATATTCCTTTGGATTTATATCATTTCCGTAACCTTTACTTGTTCTAACTTCAAAATGTAGATGATGTCCTGTACTATTTCCGTGATTAGAATCTGTATATGGGTCGCCACCCTCTTTTCCTATGATATAGCCTTGTTCTACAATTTGACCTATTTCTACACCTATGCTACTTAAATGTCCATAAAAAGTATATAATTCTATGCCATCAATATTATGCTTTAATTCAACACAATTTCCATAGCCATTTTGCACACCTGCAAAAACTACTTCTCCTTTTTCGACTGCTAGTACATTATCTCTGTGAATTCCTGATAAATCTATTCCAGTATGTTTTGTCTGCACTCCTGTATTAAAAGGGTCATAATATCCATATTCAGCTGTTATCACTACTGCCTTTACATTTTCAAGTGGAAATCCAAATTTACTATTTATAGTAATATTTCCCATTCCATAATCAGTATATCCATAATTTGCTTGGATATTTTTTACAATATTTTGCTCATCTTCTGAAAGAAAATCTTTTATTGAATCAAATGGATTAAAAAGTATAAAAACCGGAATTAGTATTATAATTATTACTAAAGCAACAAGTAGTGTTATTCCCATCACTAAATTATTTCTTAAATCTTCACTTTTTAATACTTCTATTGCTGTTAAAATTGCTTTAAGTTCCATTACTTTTTTCTCCTAAAACGAACTCTTTTTCATATTTTAATATTTTAAAGTTTATAGGTGTTTTCATACTACCTGCTATAAAAATTCCATTACCTTTCTTTTTCAATGCCAAAATATCAAGTTCTTGTTCAGTAAGTTTAAATATTTCCTTAGATTCTTCTAAATTTTTTCCATCAGTTCCAAGTAATATTTTATAATTAGCATTTTCTAAGATGCCTTGTCCCTCTTTTCTTAATTCATTATCTAGCATATCAATTAATGAATGAGTAATAATCATTAAGTTTGCATTATACTTTCTACATCTTTTAGAAATAGTTTTTAATGTTATCATTGTATCTTTTATTCTACTATCAAGCAGTAAGTGTGCCTCATCTAATACTAAAAAAGTGTTTTCATTTTTCTTTTTATTATTAGTTATTTGCTCCCAACAGAAATTAAGTAGATTATAATATAATGCTTTTTTTATATTATCTTCCACATTTTGCACCTCAGATATATTAAAAATATTTATATCATTATCAAGATTAACATTAGTATAATTATTAAACATTTTTGCATATATACCATTAGTTAACTCTCTAATAAAATCTAATATTACTCTATAAGTTAAATAGTAATCATCATCTTTATTTATTCTATTAAAACTTTCTTTTATGGTATTGTATAAATCACTTAATATTGGATAATCTCTATTATCTAATTTAAAAAAGTCTGTTTCTTTGCTTATATTAAAACTTTTATATGTTTTTTCTAATTCTCTTATTAACAGATTAAGCTCATTATATTTAAGTTCAGGCAATAAGATATTAAAAAAATTCCTTATTTTCTGTATATGAAAATCATAGGAATTTTCTATATTATTGTTTTCATCTAAATTTATTCTTATTTGTAGAGGATTAATTATATTTCCATTACCTCCTGAAATATCTATAATATTACCTTTTAAACTCTTTGCAAAATCTCCATATTCATTTTCAGGGTCAATAACTATAATTTTTGTTCCTATTAAAAATTCATTAAAAAGAAGATGTTTACAAGCTGTTGTTTTTCCACTTCCACTTTCTCCAATTAAGACCATATTTCCATTTATATTATTTTTTCTTTCCCAAGAATTATGAAGTAATAATCCATTCATATTATCCACTCCTAAATAATATCCCTCTTTTGTTATTTGATTTCCTGCAAATTGAAAACATTTACAAAAATCTGAAAATAAAATATTTCTTTTAAATATGTTTTGAATTTCTGAATCTATTGTATAGAATGGTGCTAAAGTTTTAAATGACTGTCTTGACAAGTGCGACATTCCTCTAAATCTCATTTGTAAACCCTCTATTTGATTTTCATATCTATTATATCTATCTTTTACTTCCTTAGGTGTTTCTCCAAATATCATAGAAAGATTAATCATATATCCTACTGTATCTCCATCTTGTATTTGCTCTATCATTTCTCTACCTGAATTTGCCTCATTTTTAGAAAATATTTCTATACTTGCATCTCTTGTTTCATAACCTCTCATTTCTGCTTGTCTAATACCTTTTGCAATTCCTTTAGTAAAGATTCCTGAATTCTCTGGTATAAAAATATGTGTTGTATATGAAAAAGGAATCTTATTATATTTACTGCTAATTCCTAGTGGCAAAATACTAGGATAATCTATTATTCCACCAATTTTTGAGTACATATCTCCAATTCTAATTACTCCACTTTCATAACTCATTCCCGAAAGTGGAGTAAGTGCATCTATTATTTTATAATTTTTTTCTCTATTCATCTTCATCACTCCAAACATTATCAATATGTTCTTCTTTTAATTTCATATTAATAAAGGAATTAAATAATTGTAAAATTTCTTTTCTATTTAATATATGACTTGTTATACCTGCATTTTGTAATTTAATTACAAACTCTTTAGCTCTTTTTTCTAGTTTTTCTTCAACATTATCAACATTATTTTGGAATAATTGTACTATAATTTGCTTTTCTATCATTTCCCCTTTATAACTTAACCTATTTATATCTTCTATTTGTTTAAGCAATAAACTTCTTTTAAATGAATTTTTTGCACTATTTCTCTTATTTTCTAAATATTTATCTACTTCAAGAGTAGATATAGGCAAGGACATAGTTATTATTTTAATAGGCTCTCTTTCTCCTGCAAGTTCCCTAGTAAGTCTTTTTACTACAATACTTTTTTCACTATTACTTAAGTATTCAAATGGTATAGGCTCTACCTTTATATATATTGATGCTTTATTATCTAACGAATAAAATATATCATTCTCAATATCGAGTATATTTAATTCATCAGCACAACTTAAAGTATTATTTCCAAATATCTTTTTAATTATATTCATCTTTTGTTTCTCTTTCCATATTTATAATTTTTTTGCATAAATATACTTTTGCATACAAGTTTTAATTGTTGAAAAAAAGACACATTATTATCATCTTTTACTACTAACATAATTGTTGTAGCAACGGTTACTAAAAATAATGTTAAAGCAGATGCTTGATGTCCATATTTGTATAATATAATTGTTGGAAAAATACTTATTACTGCTACTATTAAAGTTATTATTAATTCTTTTACTCCAAATCCTCTAAAAAATTCTAATTGATTTTTTACATTCTTTGGTACATATACTTTATCTTCCTTATTCATAACTCCTCCTTTAAATAAAAATAAGAGAGAACTTTTTAATTCTCTCTTATTGTGTTTTAAAACATACTAATAAAATTGTAATTTGTGTTTTTATAATGTATTCCTTTATTATTCTCACATAAAACAATTATAAATCCTATTATATATGCTATTGCTTTAAATATAAAATATATTAAAACAATTGGAAACAATATTACACCAACTATCAATAATCCTGCTAAGTTATCACTACTTATATTTTTTGCCATAAAATCACATCTTTAATATTTTAACAATATGATTATATTACTAAAAATGTTCTGTAATGAACTATAATCAAAAAAGTAGAGTACATCTTATTCAAGTACATTTATTTTAAATATATACCACTTTCCATTTACTTTATAAGCTGTAATTGATTTTCCTAAATTTCCTTCACATATTCTTGATTTTTTAGATTTTTTATTATTTTGATAATAAAAAATAGAATCTGCTGAAATTAACCCAAAATTTCCATTTTCATAAAATACAATGTATTCATCAGTAATATCAAAATCAAGGTCTTCTTTTGGATATCCATATCTACTTAATTGAAAGGTTGCATTGTAAGTTCCATCTTTTTTTACTGTAATCACTTCGGAATCTATAAGTTTCCAAATTTCTTGAAATTTTTGCTTTTTTACATCAGTTTCTACATCAAATGAAAAAGGATTAACAGTTTTTTCAATATATTCTTTAAAATCTGTTTCAAATTTATATGCAGTAATAATAGTATTATCTTCTAGTACAAGATAAAGCTTTTCCTCTCCTGTTGGTTGTTCCTCCTCTTGTTCTTCAATTTTATCTGTTGAAATATTTTCTTCTGTATTTTCATCGACATTTATATTGGTATTACTTTTACTATTTAAAGCATATTTGTTTATTAATATTAATCCTACTATAATTAATACTAAAACTAAAAATACAATAATAATATTTATAATTTGTTTTTTATTCATAACATACCTCCATACAAATTACTATTTATATAACTGATTATATCAAATATAGTATATTAATTCAAGCTAAATATAATAATAGCTAAGTATATCTTGAATAACAAAAACTACCTCAGATATTATTAAAAATAGTAAAGCATTTATCATTCTTTTAGTGTTTATTTTTCTTTCATCTTCATTATATATAATTTGAATTAGACAATATATACATCTTAATGCAACTCCAAGTGGAATAATTAATACTTTAAGTATTGTAATAATTTGATACATTATATCCATTATTTTCTAGTTATCTGCTCCTTTAATTCAATAACTTTAGAAGTAGTTAAAACTGCATTTGATATTCCACTTGAGCCATTACCTGTAACAAGCATAAATTCCTGTAAGAATTTAGGTGTTCTGAGTGCAACAAGTAATACTGCTATCCCCATTATTAACTGCGAAGATGATAAAAGTAATATATCTATTTTTGCAAGAATAATTTGTATTATTACTGTGAAAGCACATTGTAGAAATTTCTTTATAAAAGGAGCAAATACTCCTTTATTGCTATCTAATAATCCGACACAAAAAATAGGAAAACTTAACTTAAGTACAAACATTTCTACACCTCTCATTAGCATTTGTATATAAAGTAGTATTAACATTATAAGTTCTATTAAACCAAGTATTGCTGTATTTAATCCTACAGCCGATATAGTTGCTAAATTTTTCATCAATCCCTCTTGATATGATACATTTAAACTTGAAAGTAACTGATTAGCAAAATCTGAGCCTACATTTACAAATATGTCGTACACTATTGGAAATGTTAAAATCAATACCATACTTCTAATAAAATATAATATATATAAATGAATTGGTGTATCTGAACTTCCCTCAGTCCAACTCAAATACATTTCTACACCTTTTTTTATAAACTTTAAAATAATAAGAGCTATTGCAAAATTTCTAATAACTGCTTTTAACATAGAAAAATCTAAAACTTGTATAGATAATATTTCCGTTAAATATTTTTCTGCATTAAAACAAATATCAACTAAATTTTCAAAAGCATAGTTTATAGTATTATCTGCCGACTTTATTATTGATATAAATAAATTTGTAAGTAATTTTTCCATTATATACCTCTATGAGTAATAACTTGTAATTACTTGTATTAAAACTTTTATAATTGTTATTAAGACACAACAGCCTATTGCTATGAATAATCTTCTTGTAAGCATTTTTCCCTCTTGCTCATCACAAGATGATTTCCTTGCCAAATAATAAATTCCCATAACAGTTGCTACAAGTATTGATATACCAGTAAGAGCTGTTATTAAATCATTTAGTAATTTTATTGTTCCTGTAACTAAAACTGAACTGTTTAAATCCATAGTCTATCCCTCCTTAATACTTGTAATCTTCCCATATTTTCCAAAGTTTTATTTTTTCTTCTTCTAAAACTTTTCTTCCATTTTCTACTTTTTCTCTTATTATTCTATTTTCTTCTTCATCTCCAAGTCCAAGCACTTTATTAAAATTCCATTTAGATAAATCAGGTATTTCAGTTTTTGCTGAAAAATAACCTGATTGTAATACTAAAGCATAAGGTGTTTCAAATCTTAATACTTCATCAGGTGTGAGTAAATTTCTTCCTATAAGATTCATTGATTCACTAATATTATCACTATGTCTACTTACTGAATTGCTTTGACTATTAACTGAAACAGTATAACTGCCTAACTTTTTACTTATTATTTCTGCTGTTTCATAGCTTGAAGTTCTAAGGTATATCCATATTTGTGCGTTATCCATTATATTCTGTGCAACTGTTTTGGTATATTTTGTTTCAAGCTGTGAGAATGATTGTAAAAACATACTAAATCTTATATTTCTACTTCTACTAACAGTTAGCATATTTTCAAAATTTGCTATCTTTGTAAAATTTCCAAATTCTTCTAATATAAAATTATTTCTTATTTTTAGTTTTCCACCTCTACTATCTGCTAAATTAACTAAGGCTTGATATTGTTGACTAACAAATAAGGTCGCAAGTGTATAAAATGTAGTTCTTTCATCAGGTAGAATAATAAATCTTATACATTTTTTTAATCCTATATCTTCTAACCTAAAATCACTATCATTTGTCATTGTATATATACTACTTGAACTAAATAACCTTAATGTTGAAAGAGCAGAAGTAAAGAAACTTGACCTTGTTTTTTCAGGAGCAATAGTAGAAATTGAAAATATTTTTTTTGCAGGATTTTCTTCAGACAAATTTTCTATATATTCAGTTAAAGGCATATAACCGTTTTCATCAGTTTGACACATATTAGATATAAAACTATAAACATTTGTCAAATTCTGATAATCTTTATTGTTTCTATTCTCTAATAGAACAGTCATTATACTACCTGCTATAATTGATTTTTCTCCATTTTCCCATAAAGGCTCTGAGTTTACTCCTGCTTTTTGGACAATATTTTCTACTAAATCCCAAGTCATATCTTCTGCTTTTTTTATATCGTTTTCTTCGATTGCATTTATAATTGGTTGTAAAAAATTATATTTACTTGATTTTTTTGGTGCTTTGAAGTCTATTACATTGACCTCATAACCTAAACTTTTAAAAAATTGTGATGTCATTTGATATAGTTCGCCTTTAGGGTCTGATACAATAATACTTTCTCCTGCAAGTCCTAAAGTACATAAACTTTCAATTAATATTCTTCTAGTTTTTCCTGCTCCAGTATTTCCTAAACAAATTAAATGTTTATTATCAGATACTATACTAATATTCTCATAATTACCTTTAGAATTATACTTTACAACTATTCCACCATAAGATATATTTTGTGTTAAATAATTCTGCTTTTTGTCAAATTTCAATGTAGTATATACTTTTTCAAATTCTTTTTTTGTTGCAAATCTACTTGTACCATATTGTCCTTGTCCGTAATGTTTAGGTATTGAAATATTAGTTGTTATCATCTCAGTATTTGCCTTATATATACCATATTTTTCTGTAAAAATGAGCATAAAAAAAAGCATCATAAACAATGCCTGAATACAAACTATTAAACTTATAATTTTGGTATTTGATATACTTTTTACTATTTCAAATAAATTATTTGATATATCTACATTTGATATTAACATTGAATCTAAGTAATACCCTATATAAATTGAAAAAGGCAATATTAATATAGTACAAATAAAAAATGTTATTAATTTACTTTTCGATTTCATTTTCTTTATACCTTTTTGTTTCCTTTATTTTCTTTAAATATTTGGCTATCTCATTTTTAGTTAATGACCTAACATCTCCATTTATTTCATCATTTCCTGCAATTAATATCGTACCTTTCATAGATAAATCACTAAAAATTTTATTTTCTTTTAGCTCTTTATCATCTTGACTTTCATTATAAATTATTAGAACTTTTTCATATCTACTTTCCTCAACTATTCCACCTACTATTTTTTCCATATCTCTTAGCCTTTTAGGAATTTTTATTACACAAGGTGGTTTATTTGGAGGTTTTACAATAGTAAACATATAATTTTTACTCAATATATCACTCCTCCCATTCAATGCTACTTGCATTTTCATTTTTCTTAATATATTCCTTTTTTGCTATATCTGAATATTCTGCTGTATCTTTTATTTTATTTATATTTTCCTTATTTTTTCTATTTAAAGAACTAACTTGAATAATTGTATTTTTTATTTTTAATTTCTTTTTTAATTTATTAAAATATGATTCCATTCTTTCCTTTGTATATTTAACATTTTGCAATCTTTTATCTCTAAATTTCATATTTGTAGGGGTAGTATAAGTTATATATTTTCTTGTATCTTGCCATTTTACTTTATAACCTAACTCGTTCATTTTATATATAAATTGCTCTTTTGAAGTAGAAGATTTAATACACTTATTTATAGTCTTAATTAGTTTTTTCTTTTCTGTTTCTTCTTTTTTGGATAAATGATATTCTCCTGAACTTAGATACTTACTTACTTTAGAATTTTCTAAATTTATTTGTTTTAATCCATATCTCTCACATAGCTTATTTGATATTTTCTTTATATTTTCCAAATCCTTTGCAGATTGTTGATACTTTTTGCCAGTTTCAAAATTAACTGAATTCATAACGAAATGATTATGAATATAGTTTTTGTCTTTATGAGTTGCCATTACTATCTGATAATTTTTAAAGTAACTACACAATTCTTGTCCTATTTTATTTGCTAGTTCATAGTCTACTTTATCATCAGGACTAAAAGACTGTATAAAATGATAATATTGTCTACCATCTGTGTTAGAATATAACTCTTTAACATACTTAAATTGTTCTAAAACATTACCTATATCACAATCTTTACAATATATTAATTCTTTACTTGTTTTATCTTCTTTTGTAATATAATTTATAGCATTTTTTAGATTTCCTTTTTTAACTTTAACGAATTTAATAATTGCCATATTCTTTTTAACTCCTGTTCTATATTTTCTAAATTTTTAATATCATTGTTTGTTGCTATATTAGAATTTAATTTTCTAGCAATTTGATTAATATTATTTCCTATCTTATTTAATTCGTAAAATATCTCTTTGCCATTTTCTAAAACTATAATACTTTTATTATTCAAACAATAGTTAATATATTTGCTCATTGTCATATTTGATTTTTCTGATTCTCTTTTAATTTTTTCCTTTAAATTACTGCTTAATCTAAAATGTATAGAAACATCTTTTTTCATAATATCTCCAACTTATAAAAGGTTTTAGGAATTCTCCTATTGTAAATGTGCTACATTTACGAATCTTGCTATAAAGAAAAATCAGATTTCAATTTCGTTAGATTTATGTTTTAGTTTTTTATATTGATTAATTTTTTTATTATTTTCTTGTTGTATAGAAAATTCTTTCAATATATCATTGCTAGTTTTTTGTATCCTATCTAGTGAATCTTTAAATTCGGATACATCTTCATTGCCAACCCAGTTTGCTAAGTATAAAAAGTTATTTTCTTTTGAATCTACATTTAAGTTCTTACATACTACATAAGCAACACTTTCAGCCTCAAATTCTTTTTGTTCTTTAGATAAGTTTAATTCACTATTTTTATTATGAAGTAGTGAATGTGCTACCTCGTGAACACAAGTTGAAATAGTCTTTATATCGCCCATATTTCCTCTTACTTCAATTTTTTGTAGTTCAGGATTATATCTTCCATTGGCTCTACCTAAATTGTTATTAAATTCTATTTTTATTCCACTAATTTTTTCTAAAGTAGAAATTATATTATCTTTATTTAATATTTTCTCAGCACTTTCTTTTTTTAACTCATATTTTTCCCTATCTGCATTTGTTTGCGAAATATCAAATACTCTACCAACTCTAAAAGTAATTCTTTCATTTTTTCCTACTTCAATTTTTTCTCCATTTTCATTTAAAGCAATTCTTCCTTTATCATCTTTTTTGTACTCAATAAATACTTGTTTTAAAGGATAAAATATTTTTATACCTTTTTCATTTTTGTTTATATTTACACCATCTTTTTTCCAATCTTTAAATGATTTTACAACTGTAGCATTTTCATTTTGTAGTGCTATTAATAATGAATTAGTATAACTATAATTATGACATTTGCTCATTACATTTAAAAAGGTTTTATATCTTTCGGAATCCAAAGCATTTTTTATCCCCTCATTAAGAGTATTTTTTAATTCTTCTTTTTCCTTTTCTTTAATTTTCTTATATTCATCTGTGCTATATTTATTTTCTATATTCATCATCTTTCTAACTCCTTACTATTATTTCTTTCTAATTTCTTTATTTTTTCTTTTAATCTTTTATTTTCATTTAATAATTCGACTTTATCTAATATTTCTTTTTTTTCATCAATATAGTCATTTATATATCCCATTTCTTTCAAGCTACAATATTCATTTTCAGTTACAATGATATGGTCTAAAAGTTCTATATTAAATACTTTTAACAATTCATTAGTTAGACAAGTAACTTTTTTATCAGGTGCTGTTGGAATAATACTATTAGAGGGGTGATTGTGTACTAAAATCACTCTATCACAAGCATTTACTAAAGCATTTCTCACTATATCTTTAACATCAACATTTATCCCTGAACTAGTGCCTATTGCTGTAACAATTACTTTCCTTAAATTGTTACATCTATCTGCTCCAATAAAAAGTAGATGTTCTTGTACTGCATCTTTAATTTCTTGAACTTCTTTTAAGTTATATACACTTTTAGGGCAATTAACTTTTATATTATTCACATATTCAACTTTAGGCTTTTTTTCAATCTCTAATTCCATATTATTTTTCTACTCCCTGTGTATTAGATTTTTCTTTATATTTTATACTTCTTTTATTAATATCTTCTACAGCCTCTTTTATCTGTTCTTCTGTCAAGGATTTAAAGTCTGCATTTTCGTAATCATCTCCTACTATAATGAAATCTCCTGCGATAAAGTCATAATCAAATAATACATTTGCTTTTAAATTATTTATTTTTCCCTCCTCATTACATATAATAAGCATATTATTAATGTAAGGTACTACTTCAATTAACCCATTTACTAATTTTTGTTTAGTTTCTAAATCGTTTTTTATTTCTATTATCTTTGGTGCTTTATTTACTTTTTTATATATTACTTTTATAATTTCTTCATTTTTCATTTAATTACACCTCCATTACTCTCCTAAAAATAAACCATTCTAATAAAAAACAGGGAATAGAATCATAAATTATTCCTATACAAACATCTTTTTTAAAATAAACATATACTTTTGCTCCTTTTAGTCCTTTTCTTAAATGATATGTCCTATAATCTTCTAAAAAAGATTCTGAATTTTGACAAAAATAAAATTCAGCCATTTGATATAATTCCTTAGCTGAATTTATAAATTGTTTCTTATATTTTTCTTTAATTATAAGTTGTGCATTATTACTATATTTTTTAACAAAATTATTATATAGTTCATCAATTTTTTTCTTCCTTAATTTAACAACATTTTCTCCTATGTTTAAATAATCACTTAGCATATTATCTAAATCATTTATATTATATTTATTTCCTTTTATTTCTGCATTAATTATCATTATCTAGCCTCCTGTATCGTAAAATTCTTCTAAATTATCATATTCTCTTTGTGAATAATTTTGATAACTATGTTTTTTATTATTATTAATTACTTTTTTATTTTCATCTCTTTCAACTTTATTAACTACCCATCTAAGAATGGTATCATAGTCGCTAGAATATTCTTTGCCACTACTTAATTTATATAAATTAAGTTCAACAATACATTTAACAGCCTTATCCATACCATACTCATTTACTAACTTTTCTATTTCTCCACCATATAAAGAAACTTTATCATCAAGAAAAAATTTCTTTTCATCTTTATATAAGTTATTAGTATTGTTATTATTAGTATTATTTAGGTACTCTTTTAGACTTCTAGAAGTACTATTTTGAACTTCTAGAAGTTCAGTTTTTAGACTTCTAAATTTTCTTTTCTTAAATTGTTCTAAATCTTCATTTTTTATTTTTCCTATGTATATACGATTTGCTTCGCCTCTGCCTAGTCTTTCTTCAATTATTAAATTACAAGACTTTAACTCATTAAATACTTTTGTTGCTGTTGATTTAGATATTTTAAGCTCATTTATTAATTCTTGTCTTGTATATATTAAATAAATTTCTCCATTTGAATTAAACCATTTATTTATTCTTGATAGTTCAAGTCTATCAAGAAGTAGGGTATAAGTAACTTTTGCCTCTAAAGATAATCTATCTTTATAATATGGATTAGTAAATAATTCTTTGGGCATTTGATAAAATCTAAAAGATTGTGTTTCATTTATTTTAAATAAATCTATTTTATTACTTTCACTATCCATATAACTCCTTTCAAGTCAAAAAAAACTATCTTAAATTTAATTAAGATAGTTTTCAATGGCAAGGTATCTATTATATACCAAAAGTTCTAACAAAGTTCTAACATTTTATTCACAAATTAGAAAAAAATTATTATTTTCTGTAAGCATTATTATATCTAAATTTGTTAATAAAAAGTCTAAAAAATGCTTTTATTTCAATGTTTTAACTAATGTTAAAATATGTTAAATAGTTCTAACTTATAAATAGCTTATAAAACTTAAAATCCTGCGAAGGTCAAACTTCGTACCGGTTCGATTCCGGTCATTCGCACCAAATAGCGACATAATGTTACATAATTTTTTAAAATAAAGTTCTAACACTTTATTTTTTTGAAACAACTTAATTATGCATAACAAGTTGTTTCTTTTTTTTGTCTTTATCAAAAATATCTGTAATTACATTTGCAGATATTTTATTTACATCATCATCTATATGTGAATATCTTAATGTAGTCTGATAACTAGAATGTCCTAACCATAGTTGTATATCTTCTAATCTTACTCCGTTTCTTCTAAGTAATGTAGCACAACTATGTCTTAAATCGTGAAATCTAATATGTCTTAAATTATTTTTATCTAATATTTCTGAAAATTTTTGTGTAATATATCCAGGCTTAATAAGTTCTCCTAAATCATTTCTACATATATATTCCTTATATTTTTCATCATAAGTATTTCCAAAAAGCTTTTTATTTTCTATTTGTTTGTTTTTATGTCTTAAGATTAAATCCTCTGCTAAAGGTATTAAAGGCAATGTTCTATAACTAGATTGATTTTTTGTTTTATCTTCAAATATAAATTGTGCTTTTCCATTGATGTTTCCATATCCAACTGTATGTTTTATTGTAATAGTTTTTTCTTCAAAATCTATTGCACTCCATTTTATACCAATTACTTCACTTCTTCTAAGTCCATAATATCCTGCAAGTAGTATTGGAAGTTCGATAAAAGTATCTTTTATTATATTCATAAGTTGTTCTAATTCTTCAACAGTATAAAAATCTCCTATAAACTGTTTTTCTTTTATATTTTCAATTTTATCAATAGGATTACTAGGTATTATTTCCTTTACAACTGCTCTCTTTAAAGCTTTACTAATATTAGCATTATAATGCTTGATAGTATTATTTCCTATTCCTTGTTTGCTTAAATATTCGTAAAATTCTGTAATATGTATAGGTTTTATATCTATCAATTTAATATTCTTTTCTTTAAAATATGAATACATTTTACCTTTTACTACTTGAGAATAACCTATAAAAGTTGTTCTTGCAACACTGTTTGATATACTCATTAACCAATCTACCATATAATCACAAAATAACATATTATTATACTTTTCTAAAGTGTTATCTCTAGGTTTATTATTTAGTGTTGTTTCCTCCAATCCTGTTAAAATTTCCATTAATTTTTTTTCAGCGAGTCTTTTATTTCCTTTTGCTTTTAATTTTGTAGAAATCCATTTAAGTTTTCTATTACCTTTTTCATCATAAAAGTTTATTACAGCATAATAAATGCCTTTTTTTATTTGTAAGCTACCTGTCAACATTTTTTCTCCTTTCCTATAACAGATAACCTTTACCATTGTTATCTGTATTATACCATATTTATATATCCTAATCAAAATTATCTTGGATTATATATGAGATTATATTGACTTTAGGTATTTTATATTCTCTACCAATCTTTATACTTTTTATTACGTTTTTCTTCAATATTCTATATGCCAATGTTGGACTAATTCCACCTAACATTTCTATCATTTCTTTAACATTTACTACATCAGGATAAGAAGAAAACATAGAATTATATAATTCTTTTGTTTCTTTCAATATTTACCACTCCTTTTTATAATATTCAATAAGATTTGATGTATATTTAAAATCTTTCATATTAGAATTTATTTTCTTTCTTTTCTTTTTCCAATCTTTCTAGTTCATTATATACAGTTTGTCCATAATCTTCTTTTAAGTTTTTTTCTTGTCTACTACATTTTGAACTTATTTTGAAAATTGAAAATAATATAATTGAAAACACTCCCAAAATGAAACTTATTATTGAAACTAAAATTAATTTAATCATTTTTAACCTCATTTCTTTTTTATAAATCATAACTGCTTATCGCCATACGAATCACACGTTCCCCACATCTAAGGAGAGTATCCCTTTACATCATGTTAGCCAGATACAAGTTTCATTAAATGTCGTTATGATTTTTTATTTCCTTTTCAATGTACATAGCAATTTAACTTGCTATATATATAGGCGAAAATTTATTTTAAAATCTAAAAATTATTTTAAATTTTTAAATTTTTTTAAATAAATCAATAACTTTTCTATTATGAAATCTTTACATTCTTGATTAAATTTTCCATTTATATATGCATTTTTATTTATATAATTATCAAACATATTTATTATTTCAAAAATTGCCTTTTTATCATTTTCTTTTACTAACTTAATTAGTTTATACAATTTTAAATCTTCACTATTCATAATCTTGCTCCAATCTTTCTTTAAACTTTTTTCTTGCTAAATACTTTGAAGAATATACATTATCTATACTAATTTTTAATTTTTTGGAAATATCTTCATCAGTATAATCATTAGAAATTAATAATAATATCTGTTGTTCCTTTTTTGTAAGACTTTTAAATACCTTCTCATATTTATTATTACTAAAAAAAATATTATTTGTATTTTCAAAATTAAAAAAAGTATCCTCGTCATAGCATGACAGGGACACAAAGGCATCAACAGTATTATTATACTGAATCTCATTTATTTTTTTTGATTTTAATTTTCTAGCATAATCAATAGCAGAATGCTCTATAACTTTTTTTATATAGCATTTAAAAGATTTTACAGTTTCTTCAATTTCTTTTTCGTTTTCCATAAAAAACATCTCCAATCTAAGACATTTGTCCATAGATTAGAGATTAATCTAAACAACCTTATATAACTAAAGAAGTCCAATAATTTAAATATTTTTATCAGCTTGTGTTTTCATTCAACCTCAAAAAAATATCTTAATCTATTGGACTTCTTGTCCTAAGTTAATATTAACATTTTTTTACACTTTTTTTATGAAATAAAATATATTAGTAAGGTATTTGCTTAAAACTGTAAGAAAAAAATATCATAAAAAGTTCTTTATTGTCGAACAAATTGAATTCAATATTTATAAATGATAAAATTTTTTATATAAGAATATTTTATTTATAATAACTATTATTAATATTATTTAGGAGGGTATCATGATTAATGTAATGATTGCAGATGATGATACTAAATTGTCATTATCTTGCTACAGTTTTTTAAATAAACATAAAGATATAAAGGTAGTTCACTGCACTACAGATGGTAGGTCAACTTTATATTATTATAAAAAAATTCAACCTGATGTTTTATTATTAGATTTAAATCTACCTATAATAAATGGGGTAGATATAATTAATAAACTTTGTAAAGAAAAAAGAGAAAGAAATAAATGCAATATAATAGTTATTTCTGGTAATAAAAATTTAAGATCTCAACTTTTAAATACATCTAAAATTTATAGAATAATACCAAAGCCATTTGAATTTAAAGACTTATTAAAAGTAATTAAAGAAGTGCCTAAATATAATAAACTTTCACAAAAAAAATTACGAGAATTACTTTTAGATTTAAAATTTAATATGCGTTCTATTGGTACTAAATACTTAATTGATATGATTAATATCGTTTATAATAATTCTGATATGCTTTATAATCTTAAAGATATTTATTGCAAACTAGGGAAAAAATATAATATTCCACCAGAAAGAATACAGTGGAGTGTTAGAAGTTCAATTGAAACAATGAATAGATCAATAGATGTTAATTATATCAGAAACATCTTTCCTTTTTATCAAAAAGATGAAAAAATCACTACTAATTTCTTTATAAATTTAGTAATAGAATACTTTTCTAATTAATAAATTCTTATATTACTATATGATAATTAAGATTTACAATTTAAATTTCTAAAAATTTTTTAAATTTTTAATACAATTTTAAAGAAAAAATTAGAAATTCAAATATAAATTAGTTCTTGATTTACCGTCTTTTTAATAATATAATATATATTAAAGGTGAAATAATATGAAATTAAATACAAATAAAACTACATTATTTATTTTTTTATTTTTGATTATTATATCTCTTATAATAGGTTTATTTTTTATAAATAAAATAAATATTTCGACTTCTGAAAAAGATGAATTAAAAGATATACAAAATATAAGTACATATGATAATCCAATAATTCCTAAAAACTTTAAAAAAATTGAAACAGAAACTGCAAGTTGGGAACTTGACGAAAATAATAAACCTAAAGGATGGAATGACGGTTTAGTTATTGAAGATGAAAATGGCAATCAATTTGTTTGGATTCCTGTAAATGAAGAAAAATTAACATATAACAATGAGCTCCCAAACACTATAACTAATGATACTTTACCTATTGGAATTGATGATGAATATACACAAATAAAAAAAAGAGGAGGATTCTATATTTCAAGATATGAAATTGGACTTCCAGAAGTAAGTCAAAAAGATAAAATTACCATAGATGTATCTAATAATAATGTTGAAAAAATCCCAATAAGTAAAAAAGATTCTATTCCCTGTAATTATATAAATTATAAAACTGCAAAAATAAATGCTGAAAACATGATTCACTTTGAAAATATTCAAAGTGGATTACCCACTATTAATCAATGGTATGCAATATTAAATTGGTTGGAACAAGCAGGATTTGATACAAAATATGATAGCAAAAATTGGGGAAATTATTCTAATGTTAATTTCGAATTTTCTGGTTACTATTCGATAGATAATGGTATAAGTTATATTCATTCAAACAAAAATGTAAAACAAACATATAATATGATTTTATCAACTGGAGCATCAGAAAGAAATTGTGCTAATAATCTATATGATATAGCTGGAAATTTATCCGAATGGCTTAACGCATATTATTCAACTTCCCCATATAATAACATATACTGCGGAGGTCATTATGATAACATAAGTAAATATAATGCTAGTTATTTATTGGGATTTTCTGGACCTAGTGATAAAATAGGTTATAGAGTTGTACTATATATAAAGTAGTCGAATTACTTAATTCGACTACTCAGACTGTTGACAAAGTATAAAAAATTTGTCAATAGTCTTTTCTTTTAGAAAAAAGTATGTTAAAATAAATATATC
>CANPWO010000013.1 GCA_947584535.1 uncultured Clostridia bacterium | reverse complement strand
CGTTACCACATTGTAAGAGGAGTGCTTGATACAGCAGGTGTTGCAGACCGTATGCAAGCAAAATCAAAATATGGTGCAAAAAGAGCGAAGAAAAAATAAAATTAGGTTAGGCGCTTGAATTTTTATACATAGATTACAAGCCCTTACAGAAATTAAAAGTTTTTGAGTACCTTAAGAGTTTATTTAAACTCAAAATATTTATAAGGAGGGAAGAAAAGTGGCAAGAAAAGGACATATTGCAAAAAGAGAAGTTATGCCAGATCCAGTATATAACTCTAAAGTTATAACAAAGCTTATAAACAAAGTTATGTGGGATGGTAAAAAAGTAACAGCTCAAAAAATTGTTTATGGTGCTTTTAATATAGTTGCTGAAAAAACTGGTAGAGAACCTTTAGATGCGTTCCAGCAAGCTTTAGATAATGTAACACCAGCTTTAGAAGTTAAAGCAAGAAGAGTTGGTGGAGCAACTTATCAAGTACCAATGGAAGTTAGAGCTGAAAGAAAACAATCACTTGCAATTAGATGGTTAGTAGAATATGCTAGAAAAAGAAATGAACATAGTATGGAAGAAAAACTAGCAGGTGAAATTATTGATGCAATTAATGGTCAAGGTGGAGCCTTCAAAAAGAGAGAAGACACACATAAAATGGCTGAAGCAAATAGAGCATTTGCACATTATAGATGGTAAAATATATGGAAGGGAGGAAATAATAAGTTATGGCAGGAAGAGAATATCCTCTTGAGAGGACAAGAAATATCGGTATAATGGCACACATTGATGCCGGTAAAACAACTACCACTGAAAGAATTCTATTTTATACAGGTAAAACTCATAAAATAGGAGAAGTTCATGATGGTGATGCTACAATGGACTGGATGTCTCAAGAACAAGAAAGAGGTATTACAATAACTTCAGCTGCTACTACATGTTTTTGGAATAACAATAGAATAAATATCATTGATACTCCAGGACACGTTGATTTTACAATTGAAGTTGAAAGATCTCTAAGAGTTCTAGACGGTTCTGTTACAGTTCTTTGTGCAAAAGGTGGAGTTCAACCACAATCTGAAACTGTTTGGAGACAAGCAAATAAATATAACGTACCTAGAATGGTATATGTTAATAAAATGGATATTACAGGTGCTGACTTCTTTAATTGTGTTAAACAATTAAGAGAAAGATTACAAGCAAATGCAGTTCCAATTGCACTTCCAATAGGTAAAGAAGATACATTTAAAGGTATAGTTGATTTACTTACAATGGAAGCATTAGTTCATTATGATGATCTTGGAAAAGATGTAAGACATGAAGAAATACCAGAAGATATGAAAGAATTAGCTGCACAATATAGAACAGAGCTTATGGAACATATCGCTGAACAAGATGATGAATTAATGGAAAAATATTTAAATGGTGAAGAATTAACTGTTGAAGAAATGAAGAAAGGTATAAGAAAATCTACAATAGCAGGTACAATGGTTCCTGTAACTTGTGGAAGTTCATATAAAAACAAAGGTGTTCAAGAATTACTTAATAACATCGTTGATTATATGCCTGCTCCAACAGATATACCACATATTAAAGGTGTACTTGAAGATGGAACAGAAGAAGAAAGAGTTTCTGCAGATGATCAACCATTTGCAGCGCTAGCTTTCAAAATAATGACTGATCCATATGTTGGAAAATTAACTTTCTTTAGAGTTTACTCTGGAACACTTGAAAGTGGTTCTTATGTATTAAATGCAAATAAGGGTAAAAAAGAAAGAATAGGAAGACTTATTCAAATGCATGCTAATAACAGACAAGATATAGATAAAGTTTACGCTGGAGATATAGCTTGTGCTGTTGGTTTAAAAGATGTTGTAACTGGAGATACAATTTGTGATGAAAATTCTCCAATAATACTAGAGTCTATTGAATTCCCAGAGCCAGTTATTGATATATCTATTGAACCAAAAACTAAAGCAGACCAAGAGAAAATGGCTATCGCTTTACAAAAATTAGCAGAAGAAGATCCTTCATTTAAGACATATACAAACCAAGAAACTGGTCAAACTATCATTGCTGGTATGGGTGAATTACACCTTGATATCATAGTTGATAGAATGAAAAGAGAGTTTAAAGTTGAAGCAAATGTTGGTAAACCACAAGTTGCTTACAAAGAAACTATAAGAAAACCAGTTAGAGTTGAAGGTAAATTCATTAGACAATCTGGTGGTAGAGGTCAATATGGTCATGTATGGCTAGAAGTTGAACCAAATGAAGCTGGAAAAGGTTATGAATTTGAATCAAGAATTGTTGGTGGTGTAGTTCCTAAGGAATATGTAAAACCAACTGATGAAGGTGTTCAAGATGCAATGAAATCTGGTGTACTTGCTGGATATCCAGTAGTAGACGTTAAAGTTGCTCTTGTAGATGGTTCTTACCATGATGTTGACTCATCTGAAATGGCATTCCACGTTGCTGGTTCTATGGCATTTAAAGAAGCTTGTAGACAAGGTGGAGCAGTATTACTTGAACCAATAATGAAAGTTGATATAACTGTACCAGAAGAATATATGGGAGATGTTATTGGTGATGTAAATGCTAGACGTGGTAGAATGGAAGGTATGGATACTATTCAAGGTACTACTACAATTCATTCATTTATTCCACTTTCTGAAATGTTTGGATATGCAACAGATTTAAGATCTAAAACACAAGGAAGAGGAGTTTACGCTATGGAACCTTCTCATTATGAAGAAGTTCCAAAATCAGTTCTTGAAACAATAGTTTCACAAAGAACTAAAAAAGAAGATTAATTTATATAAAAAAATAGTTAAATATATTGCAAAACATTTAGTTTTGTAGTAAAATATTAACAAATAATGCTTATTTGGCATATTTATATGATGTAAGGGAGGAAATTAAAATGGCAAAAGCAAAGTTTGAAAGAAACAAACCACACGCAAATATTGGTACTATTGGTCACGTTGACCATGGTAAAACAACATTAACTGCTGCAATTACTAAATATTGTAGTTTAAAAGGTGGAGCAGAATTTAAAGCTTATGATCAAATCGATGGTGCTCCAGAAGAGAGACAAAGAGGTATCACAATCTCTACTGCTCACGTTGAGTATGAAACAGACAATAGACACTATGCACACGTTGACTGCCCAGGACATGCTGACTACGTTAAAAACATGATCACTGGTGCTGCACAAATGGATGGTGCTATCCTAGTTGTTTCTGCTGCTGATGGTCCTATGCCACAAACAAGAGAACACATTTTATTAGCAAACCAAGTTGGTGTTAAATACATTGTTGTATTTATGAATAAATGTGACATGGTTGACGATCCAGAATTATTAGAATTAGTAGAAATGGATATAAGAGATCTACTTAACAAATATGATTTCCCAGGAGATACAACTCCAATTATCCAAGGTTCTGCACTTAAAGTATTAGAGTCTACATCAACTGATCCTAATGCACCAGAATATGCTTGCATTAAAGAATTACTTGATGCTGTAGATTCTTACATACCAACTCCAGAAAGAGATACTGATAAACCTTTCTTAATGCCAGTTGAAGATGTATTTACTATCACAGGTAGAGGTACAGTTGCAACAGGTAGAATTGAAAGAGGAACATTAAAAATAAGTGAAGAAGTTGAAATCGTTGGTCTTACTGAAGAAAAGAAAAAGACTGTAGTAACTGGTATTGAAATGTTTAGAAAATCATTAGAAACAGCTGAAGCTGGAGATAATGCTGGTCTTCTTTTAAGAGGAATCCAAAGAGATGAAATTGAAAGAGGTCAAGTTATTTCTAAACCAGGTTCAATACATCCACATACTGAATTCGAAGCAGAAGTATATATTCTAACTAAAGAAGAAGGTGGAAGACATACTCCATTCTTCCAAGGATATAGACCTCAATTCTATTTCAGAACTACAGATGTTACAGGTGTAATTGAATTACCAAAAGAAAAAGAAATGGTAATGCCTGGTGATAATGTAACTATGAAAATTAAACTTATCACTCCAATAGCAATTGAAAAAGGATTAAAATTCGCTATTCGTGAAGGTGGTAGAACAGTAGGAGCAGGTTCTGTTTCTAATATAATTGAATAATACATACATTATTATAATTAAAAAACTCTTGAATTTATATTCAAGGGTTTTTTAATTGACTTAATAAGTGAAATGTGGTAAAATATGGCTACTAAGAAAGTTTAGTTTATATATAAATATATATAATGAAAGTGAGGTAAATAAAAATGAATGAAACAACTTATTTGCGGGATGAGGAGTTAGATTTAAGTTCCTATTACGTCAAAACATTTTTGTGGATGTTTATGGGGCTTTTAGTAACAGCAATCTCATCCATAATAACTGCTTTTATGGGAAATGCATTTTTGACTCCAATGGCTGTAATTATTTTAGCAGTTGCAACTATAATTATAGCAATGGTATTTACATCTTTATTTGAAAAAGTATCAAGTACAGTTGCGGCAATAATGTATTTTGGAATTGCAATATTATATGGGATTTTATTTTCGTCAATCTTTTTTGTGTATAATTTAGGTACAATTGCTTTTTGCTTTTTAATATCTGCAGGATTATTTGGTATTATGGCATTGTATGGTTATATAACAAAAAAAGATTTATCTAAATGGAGCGTTTTGTTAGCAGTTGCCATTATAGCTAGTCTAATAGCATTAGTTATTAATATATTTATAGGAAGTACAGTATTTGAAACAGTAATTTGTATAGCTGTAATTGTTATAATAATGCTTGTTACAGCATGGGATATTAATAATACAAAAGATAAAAGTTTTCGAAATTTAAAAAATTCTCATATCTATTTTGCACTTGCTCTGTACCTAGACTTTATAACAATATTTATATATTTGTTAAGATTAATAGGGATAAATATAAAAAATAAATGAGCAAAAAAATCTCTTGGATAATTACCAAGAGATTTTTTTTGGCTTTAATTAGCCAGGTCAACGTATTCTTCACTTTCTTCTTCTGTTGCTTCTTCTTTTTCGCTATCATCTACGTTTTTGCTTTTTTTAAGATTATTTAAATATAAGCAAATTCCAAGCGAAGCTCCAGTAAATGCAAGAAGTGCAAGGATCTTTTTCTTCATGTAGTGATTCCTCCTTTTATATGGATTTATTTAATAAGCGTAAAACGCATTATTTATAAATATATTTATATTTAAATTCATAATTTAAAATTTATTACAGAATAATTATATCATACTTATGTAAAATAGTCAATTATATTTGAGTATTATTTTAGATTATGCCAATATTTTGTATGTAATTTTTAACTATATTTTTGATAATAAATTATATAAAAAATATAAAATATATAAAAAAATTAGTAATACTATTGACATTATTGAGTAAATATTAGATAATAGAGTTAGTTAAAATCAAGGAGGTGCGAAATATGGAGGCAATTCTAGAAAGAGTAAAAGAAGTTATAGGTGAACAATTAGGAGTAGAGGATTTAGATATAATTACATTAGAAACAACATTTATAGATGATTTAGGTGCTGATTCTTTAGATATAGTTGAATTGATTATGGCTTTAGAAGAAGAATTTGGTATGGAAATACCAGAAGCTGAAGCTGAAAAAATATCATCTGTGGGTGATGTTGTAGAGTATATCGAAAAAAATCAATAAATAAATAAAATAGGAGCGATTAAATGTATAATCGCTCCTTTAATATAAATAATCATCGCTTTAAACGATAATTTGTGATGTTATGATTTTTTGTGAATTAGTAAGCAAATCCAAAGTGCCATGTATTAGTATTTAAAAACCTAAACCAATCCACTTCATTTACTGGATATGCTTTTTGTTTGATTAATTCACAAATTTTTTTATGAACTTCATCAGCTAACTCATCAGGATTAATTTCCAAATTAACACCTGTTTTGATGGATGTAGGCTGTTGCGCAAAATTTTTATGTTTTGAATCTTTATTGCCATATTTTGCAAAAAAATCTTTGCTAGTCTTCTGCAGGCTTTTTTCAGTTTCTTCTTTTGAATTAATAATAGAAATTAACTGCTTTTCAAAAGAAGATACAATTTCTGCTACATTGCTCATTCAGATTCTCCTTTCTTGATTGTAAAGTCACTTAAATCATTATTAATAGCTGCTACACAATGTAAGTAGTTCATCTTTTTCACCTTTCATAAAATAGGTATTAATTCACCATTTTCAACTTTAAGTATTTTTCTGCGGTTTTCACTACATTCAAAAATAACATATTCATTCTCTTTAATTAAGACAAGTGAATCTCCATTTACATACCTAGAAAACAACAATTGTCCGTTAGTTGAAATTCTTTCTCTTGCTAATGACTTGCTAAAGAATAGTAAATAACCTATTTCTTCAGGCTTAGATTTTGATATTTCAAATGTAAGGTTAATAAAGCCATCACCAATATTTGTTGCTGTAACATCATCTACGGCATAAAGTATATCATCTTTCATGTATAAAGGTGCATACTTTTCCCCAATCATATTAGCACTTCCAAAAAATTGGTTTTCTAAACATTCAAACTTTCCTTTTGAATTAAATAGCGCCCGAATTCCATCTTCAATTTCGTATTTGGCATCTGCAAATACATTAACTTTCTTTAAATAAATCATTTTAGATTACCTCCTTAAAATTTTAATTGGTTATACTATATTATAGTGATTCCAATTATATCAAAGCTTTGCTATTTTGTCAATAAAATCAAATCTTCTTTTGTCATAATATCATATGTTATATTACAATACTTGAAAAAACAAAAATATTTGTATATAATATACATATAGAAGGAGGATTAAGTGAATAACTTAATTTATAGCTTATGAAAGAACAGGAAAAATTACTAAGATTACAATCAAAGCTAAAATATATATTTAATGATTTATCTCTTTTAAAGCTTGCACTTACTCATAAATCATATGCTTATGAAAAAGTAGATAATAACCAAAAAGAATATAACGAAAGAATAGAGTTTTTAGGGGATGCAATACTTGAACACATTATTTCTGATATGCTATATAACAATAGCATAAATTTTTCAGAGGGAGAAATGACTAAAAAAAGAGCTGCTATAGTTTGTGAAGCATCTTTAAGTCAAGCTATGAAGAGGATTAATGCTCAAGAGTATATATATCTTGGAAAATGTGAACAAACAACAAATGGTAGAATGAAGGATGCAATAATTGCTGATGCTTTTGAAGCGATACTTGGAGCAATATATATAGATGGTGGCTATGACATAGCAAGGGATATTTGTCTAGAGTTATTAGATGTTGAGATAAAAACTGTACTTGCAGGTGGTAACTTAAATGTAGACTACAAAACAAAGCTTCAAGAAATACTTCAAAAACATGGAAGTGTTAAAATAAAATATGTTACTGTAAATGAGGAAGGACCAGAACATAACAAAACATTTACAGTAGAGTTATTATACAATGATAAAAAAATAGGACAAGGTATTGGCAAAAACAAGAAACAAGCAGAACAAAATGCAGCAAAACAAGCATTAGAAAATTATGAGTAGCAAGAGGAGGAAGTTACATATTGAAAAAGGTGATTTTTGTAGCAAGTTCGGGAGGGCATTTAGCGGAAATACTTACACTTGATAAAATATATAATGATTATGATTATTTACTAGTTACTGAAAAAACAGATTTAACACTAGATTTAAAGAATAAATATAACGTAGACTATTTAAGATATGGACCAAGTAAAAATATATTTAAGTATATATATAATGTTATATATAACGTTATAAAATGTATAAAAATTGCATTTAAGTTTAAACCAGATACTGTTGTATCTACAGGTGCACAAATTGGTGGTATTATGTGCCTTATATGCAAGTTAAGAGGAAGTAAAGTTATATATATAGAATCAATAGCAAAGATAAATACTCTTTCAATTACAGGAAAGAATATATATCGTCTAGCAGATAAATTTTATGTGCAATGGGAAAGTTTAGCAAAGAAATATGATAAATGTGAATATTTAGGAAGGTTAATTTAATGGTATTTATAGCGGTTGGAACGCAAAAACAAAAATTTAAACGATTATTTGATATAGTAGAAAAATCAAAATTTCTTGATGGAAAAGAGATAATAGCACAAGCGGGGTATTCAAAATACGATTCTAAAAAAATAAAAATCTATGATTTTATGTCTCAAGAAGATATAGATAAATATATACAAAATTCAGAGTTCGTTATATGTCATGGAGGAGTTGGAACAATATTTGAAGCATTAAAGTATAACAAGAAAATATTAGTTATACCAAGACTTAAAAAGTATAAAGAACATAAAAACGACCATCAACTTGAAATATGTAATGAACTTCAAAGATGTGGTTACCTGCTTTATTTAAATGAAGAAGATGATATTGATGAGAAATTAAATCAACTTCAAAATACTGAATTTAAAAAATATGCTAAAGATGATAATTGTATTAATATTCTAAAAACAGTTATATAATATGTAAAAAAATGGAATAATAAAAAAAGGTGACTATTTTTATGAAAGAAAGTATAAAAGATGTTATTGTTTCAGAAAATGAAAAGTTAAAGAAGCATAAATCTTATTATTTAGTAGTAGATTTTATATTAATAACTGTAGGTGCTTTTTTAATGTCAATGGGAATGAATTTATTTTTATTGCCACATAAGTTAACAACTGGTGGTGCAAGTGGTATTGCAACAGTGATATATTATTTGTTTCATATACCTGCTGGTATTGTAATATTGATAATTAATATACCACTTTTTATTATATCACTTACAAAACTTGGTTTAAAGTTTAGTATTAAGACGATTGTATCTACAATACTATATTCTGTTTTTGTTGATATATTTACATTTAATAGTTTAGTTGCAAATACAAATATAGACTTATTTACTGCATGTATATTTGGTGGTGCAATTGTAGGAGTGGGATTATCACTAACATTTAAGGCAGGTGCAAGTTCAGGAGGCTCTGATTTACTTGCACAAATTATATATAGATTTACTTCTATTCAAAGTATAAGTCAAATATTGCTTGTTATAGAAGTTATAATTATATCAAGTGTTATATTTGTTTTTAAAGATGTGAATCTTGGACTTTATTCTATTCTTTCAATGTTTATATCAACTAAAGTAATTGATATATTATTTGAAGGAATATATTATACAAGAGAAGTTAAAATTATAACTAGGAAAAAAGATGAGATTATAACTAAAATACTTGATGAACTTGGTAGAGGTGCAACTATAACTAAGAGTATAGGAGCACATTCTAATCAGCAAGTATATATGATAACATGCGTAATTACTAGACCGCAAATTGCGAAAATAAAAAGCATTATACGAAGTTGTGATAAGGAAGCTTTGCTATATATAACAACAGTTAATGAGGCGATTGGAACGGGATTTAAGAGCATAAATAATTAGGAGGGGCTTATGAAAGATGAAAAGATATTAGAGAAAATAGCAAATAATATTAGGAAAGATATTATTCAAATGATATATAACGCAAAATCTGGACATCCAGGAGGTAGTCTTTCTTGCGTTGAAATACTTGTTTGTCTATATCACGATATTATGGATGTAACCGATACAGACACAGGAAGAATAGATAAATTTATTTTATCAAAAGGCCATGCGGCACCTGCGTATTATGCAGTGCTTTCTAGTGTAGGCTTTATACCACATGAAGATTTAATAACTTTAAGAAAAGTAGATAGTTACCTTGAAGGACATCCAACAAATAAAATAAATGGAATAGATTGCTCTAGTGGTTCACTTCGGACAAGGTCTATCTATTGCAAATGGTATGGGACTTGCTAAAAAAATATCAAATGAAAAAGGCTATGTATATTGCTTGGTTGGAGATGGAGAAATAGAAGAAGGTCAATTTTACGAAGCATTAATGACAATGAACAAGTTTAGCCTTTCAAATGTTATATTATTTATTGATAAAAATAATCTTCAAATAGATGGGAAAGTTGAAGATATAAAGTCACATAGAAATTTAAAAAAGAAAATTGAAAGTTTTGGACTTTATACTCAAGAAATTAATGGACATAGTTTTGATGAAATAAAAAAAGCGATAAATAAGGCTAAAGAGGCAAAAATGCCAAGTTGCATAATTGCAAATACAATAAAAGGAAAAGGAATTTCGTTTATGGAAAATGAAGTAGCTTGGCATGGCAAGAGCCTAAATGATGAAGAATATAAACAAGCTATGAAAGAGTTGGAGGAAAATGATTATGAAATCAACTAGAAAAGCATATGGCGAGTTTTTAGTAGAAGAAGGAAAAAAAGATAATGATATAATGGTATTTGATGCTGATTTAGCAATGGCGACTTGTACCAATATGTTTAAAAATGAATATCCAAATAGACATTTTGATATAGGCATATCAGAGCAGGATATGATAGGAACAGCTTGTGGCATGGCTTTAAGTGGTAAAAAAGTATTTGCCTCTACTTTTGCTATATTTATGGCAGGTCGCGCATATGAGCAAATTAGAAATACAGCTGCATATTCACATGTTAATATAAACTTGTGTGCTACACATGCTGGAATTGCGGTAGGAGAAGATGGACCAACTCATCAATGTATAGAAGATATTGCTTTAATGAATGTAATACCAACTATGAAAGTTTTATGTCCTGCTGACGATATTAGTACAAAAAAAATACTTAAGTTTTGCTTAAATGAAAGTGGCCCTAAATATATTAGACTTGGAAGAAGTGAAGTTCCAACAATATATAATGATGAAAGTAATTTTAAACTTGGTGGAAGTAATGTCTTTGGAACTGGAACAGATGGCACTATTTTTGCAGTTGGAAATACAGTAGGTATAGCTTTAGAGGCAAAAGAGGAATTAGCAAAACAAGGTAAAGATTTTAGAGTTGTAGATTTATACAGTATAAAGCCAGTTGATAGAAATACTATAGTAAATTGTGCGAAAGAAACAGATATATTGGTATCTATAGAAGATCATAGTATAATTGGAGGAATTGGCAGTATTGTATCCAATGTACTTTGTGAGGAATATCCTAAAAAATTGATTAAAATAGGTATAGAAGATAGATTTGGTAAATCTGGAAACTATAAAGAGCTATATAAACTATTTGGATTTACAAAAGAACATATAATGGAAAATTTTAATAATTAAAAAAAATTAATAAATTATGTTGACAATTAATGTGAATTGTTGTATAATTATAGTGATTTTTAAATAAATCAATAATCTATTTAATAATTTAAAGGAGGAAAATAAAAATGGGACTTTTTGAAGTTATAGGTGATGTTGCAAAGGACATTGCTACAGGGGTAATTACCAAGGCTGAGCAGTACACATCTAAGGCGGAAGGTAGCCTTGATAAGCTTGCAGATAAGATTTCTGCAAAAGTGGAGTATTATTCGGCAAAAGAAAATGCACGGAAGGAACTTAAAGCACAGGAAGAAGAGTATAAGGCTGCTGCAATTGAACTTGCAGAAGCGTTGGCGGAATCCAAAGTAAATTCGCCTAAGTTCTGCCTTATTCAGGAACTTAAAATTTTCAGAGCTATGAAAGAGGACTACGAAGAGGCTGTTGAAGCATATAATGTTGATTTCGGCGATTATGACGAATGTTGTGCGTGCGAGGACTTCGACGACGACGACGAAACATACGAGGAGTAATCTTCGCATGTTAACTTCGATTTAACTAATCAGTAAAATCTGATATGTTAAAATAATAAATAGAAGGAGAGATTTTTTCTCTCCTTCTATTTATTTAACAAAAGGCCATACTCAAAAGTTTAGTTAGTAAAAAAATTATTTAAGAAATGCATAAAAAGTAGAAAATTTAAATATCAGCAGTATATTTTTCTTTACATTTTTAATAATGATTGATATAATGAATAAAAGAAAAATTGTGATATAATTAAGTATAATATATTTAAAAAAGCTTAAATATATTGTAATTTTTAAGATTGAAAAACATAAAAAAAGTATTTATATATCACAATTTAAGTAAATATAATACGATATGTAAAGGAGGTAATAAGGTATGGATAAATTTAAAATAATAAGACCTGTAGTTCTAGGTATAGTAAAAAAAGATAATAAAATTTTAGTTAGTGAAGGATACGACAAAGTAAAAGATGAAGTTTTTTATAGATGCTTAGGAGGAGGTATTGAATTTTTAGAAGATAGTAAAGAAGCTTTAAAAAGAGAATTTAAAGAAGAACTTGATATAGATATTAATGTAGGAAAATTTTTAGGTATTACTGAAAATATATTTACTTTTAATGGAAAAAATGCACATGAATTAGTATTATTCTATGAAATTGATATAAATGATAAAGACTATAAAGAAAAATACCATATAATTGATGAAGATAGTGGAAGTTATGCAATATGGGTAGATATAGATAAATTTAAAAATAAAGAATTAAAAATATATCCAAATAAAATGTATGAGTTTTTAAATTAACAGTAAATTGATGCTTTTTGGTAAATGAAAATGATTTTTCACTTTTTCTAAAAGTTAATATAAAGTATATTGATTAATATGACTACCTTTTTTAGAAAGTAACTGTTCTAGAAAGGTATTATTTTTATATAAATATGGCATTGATTAAGTATATATACTGTGATATAATAATCTAAATTAAATTAGTTGTATAAAATAAATAATTTTATTTAAGGAGGAAGATAAATATGCTTGGTGTAAAAAAAGCAAGTAATATAGTTACTATTACTTCGTTATTGGTATTATTAATGGTATTTTTATTTATTATTGTATCGGAAAGTAAATTTAATAATAATTGTTTATTTTATTTACAAGAAGTTATAGAAACTGAGAGTATTGATGTTGCAAAGACAAATTTTAATAAAGCTATAGAGTATATAGAAGAAAAAAATATTATAAATGGTGATGGACGGATTTTAATTATACAATCTAAATCTGAAAATGATATTGGATTATGGTATAATACTTTGAAAGAAGCTCAAAATGGATTAGCTAAATTACCAGAAATAGCCTCAACTGCTACAAAGAAAAAAGCGCTTTTAAAAGTTAAGAAAATAATTGCTACAAATGGTAAGTTAAACTTTCCTGTAGGAATATATTATTATCCTTTTAATTATATCGTTCTTTGGGCTATATTTTTACCAATATTACCATTATTTTGGGGATTTATAAAACATAATGAGTAATAAATATTGTTAAATATCTAAAATATTTAACAATATTTATTTTCCTTTACATTTATCTAGCAAAATGATATAATAAAATTGCAAAAGTGTAATTTAAAAAAAGGTGATTATATGGAACCACTTGCTTATAGGATGAAACCAGAGACTTTAGAGGAATTCTTTGGACAAGAAGATATTGTTGGAAAAGATAAATTGTTATATAGATTAATTAAGGCTGATAAATTAACGTCAGCAATATTTTGGGGCCCTCCAGGATGTGGCAAAACTTCACTTGCAAGAGTAATTGCAAAGACTACTAAGAATAAATTTGTTACATTAAATGCTACTACCGCTGGAGTATCAGATATAAAAGATGTAGTTAAAGATGCAGGAAATATATTTGAAAATCCAACTGGTAAAGTTATATTATTTATTGATGAAATACATAGATTTAATAAGTTACAACAAGACGCACTGCTTCCACATGTTGAAAAAGGTACTGTTATATTAATAGGAGCAACAACAGAGAACCCATATTTTTCAGTAAATAAAGCCTTAATATCAAGGTCAACAGTATTTAAATTTAAAGAACTAAATAAAACGGATATAAAAAACATAATATTAAATACACTTAAAAATAAAGAAAAGGGACTTGGGAACTATAATTTAGAAGTAAAAGATGAGGCAATAGAAACACTTGCATTTCTTTCAAATGGAGATGTAAGAACTGTTTTAAATGCTTTAGAACTTGCTGTTTTAACAACTGAAGTTGGAAAAGATGGTAAAATTTTAATTGATAGAAAGATAATACTTGACTGTATACAGCAAAAGAAAAGTATATATGATAAAACAGATGATTCACATTATGATGTTATTTCTGCATTTATTAAATCAATGAGAGGCTCAGATCCTGATGCGACATTACATTATTTAGCAAGAATGTTAGAAGGTGGAGAGGACCCCATGTTTATAGCTAGAAGAATAGTTATACAAGCTTCAGAAGATGTAGGCCTTGCAAATAACGAGGCACTTCAAGTAGCAGTTGCAGCTATGAATGCAGTACATCAAGTTCGGTATGCCAGAAGCAAGGATACCTTTAGCTCATGCGGCACTTGTAGTAGCATTAAGTAAGAAATCAAATACTGCATATTTAGGTATAAATGAGGCTATAGACGATATAAAAAACATTGATGTAGGAGAAGTACCAATGCATATTAGAAATAGTGTAGCACAAGGTATGGAACAATTTGGGTACGGACAAGGGTATAAGTACCCACATGATTATGAGAATGCTGAAGTAGAACAACAGTATTTACCTGATAAAATAAAAGATAAAAAATATTTTAAACCAAAGAAATGGGAGAGTTTTTATGAGAAAGGGGTATAAAGTTACTGTTTCTATAAATAAAAAGCCACTAAAAAAACTGAAAAAATTAAAATTTAAAAAACTTGGCAAAGATAAAAATACTCAAGAAGTAAGAAATGTAAGTAAAAAAGCTAAAAGTAGTAATAGTAAAAATAGGCGAAAAGGAAGTACTAATAATAAAAATAGTGACCAAAATTTAACTAGAGGTATAGATATTGTTAACAATTACAAAGATAAAGAGGAAGAAATTAGACAAGAAAGAATAGGAAAAACATTAGTAGAGATACATAATGAATTACTAGATATAGAAAAAGAAAAACTACTAAAAAGAAGGGCTAGAAGAAGACGTGCTTTTATAATATTAATTCTTGTATTATTAATTTTAGCGTATATATTCTTTACATATGGACCTATTGTAGGAATAAGTATATATAAAAATGAACAAGTAGATGAGAAAAGAAAAATTGATATTACCTCAACTGAAGAAGATGTATATCTAAATTATTGTGACGAATTACTTGTATATAATAATAGGAAGATTACTACATATAACAGTAGCTTAAGAAAAACTTGGGAATATGAACTTCAAGAGATATTTACACCAAGTATATATGTCAATAAAAATTACTTAGTTGTTGCTAATAAAACTAATGGAACAGTATATTTATTTCAAAATAAAAAAGAATTATTAACAAAAAGAATAGATGGAAATATAGCACATGTATATATAAGTGATAACGGAGAATTTGCAGTAGAATATTCAACAAGTGGATATAAAAAAGTAATAGGTGTCTATTCTAAAAATGGTAAATTATTATATAATACATATTTAAATGAGAAATCAATAATAGATATAAAGTTTATAGAAGGACCAAATAAATTATTACTTATAGCATCTGATTCATCTTCGTTTAATATAGGTACAACTTTAAGTATTATTGATGGAACTAAAAAAGAAAATAATATAACAGAAATTGCAAAATTAGATAATAATTTAGTTTATGACTGTACTATACAAAAGAAAAATGCAATTTTACTTTTAGATAATAAAATAGTAAATTGTAATTTAAGTACAGGAAGTGTTTCAGATGTAAAACAGTTTGAAACTTCTCAAGTGTTATTTGCTTCACTTTCAAATAATTACTATACTTCTGTTGAAAAGGATTTAGGGCAAAAAGTTCAAGATTATATGATTAGGACTTTAAGATTTGATAATTCACAAATATCACAAACAAATGCTAAGAATTCACCTAAAATGTTTGAAAATTCTGGATACTTAAACTATTTTATCTATCAAGATAAATTACAAGTTATTAATAAATGGGGAGTTGAGCTAAAAAATATTGATATAACTTTCCCACCTAAAAATATAGTTATATTTAATAAAGAAAAGTGCGTTGCTTTAATTTATTCAAATAAAATATATTTTGTTAATATGTAAAAAAGAATAAAGAGGGGGAATAAAAATTGATTTTAGATATTGTTATAATACTATTTATACTTGCAGGTGCTTTCTTTGGATTTAGAAAAGGAATAATTGGAATAGCAGTAAGCTTAATTAGTGTAGTTTTAGCAATTATACTTGGATATGTATTGCAAGCTCCTATTGCAGATATGTTATATAAAGATACAGGACTTGGAACTATAGTTGAAGAAACTGTAAAAAATAATATAAATATTGGTAATAACGAAGAGAAAAGTGAAAATACTATATATGATAATATTTTAAATTCAATAATAGGTGAAAAGCAAGAGGAACTTACAATAGAACAAGCTGCTAAAGTAGTTACAATGTTTATTTTAAGAGGACTAAGTTTTGTATTAATAGTTATTATCGTATTTATTATTTGCTATATAGTACAACTTGTACTTAATTTGGTATTTAATATACCAGTTCTTAGTTCAATTAACAAAATAGCAGGTATTGCAGCAGGTGTTATTAAGTCTTTACTAAGTATATATATTTTGCTTGCAGTAATATATTTCTTAGCTCCAATACCTTTTATGGATACAGTTATTAATTATATAAATAATACAGCAGTAGCAAAAGTGTTGTACTCAAATAATTTCTTAGTTGCTATACTTAGTTCAACATTTAAAATTTAATACAAAAAAATTAGTTATATAATAGAAAGGATATTATGAAAAAAGTAAAGAATAAAAAAAATATATGTCAAAAGTTTACAGTGTTTTTTGTAGTTATAACTTTAATTAGTGTAGCGCTATGGGCAGGGCTATATTCTGTAAATTATGCTATAGGCGAAGATGAAGAAGTACTAAACGCAGATGGTACAAAAGCTGATATTAATGTGAAAAAGAAAAGTATTATAAATGCCTTGGTATGTGGTACAAATGAGAATTTGACAGATACTATATTATATATAAAATATAATGTAGAAACAGGGAAAATTGCAATGATGTCAATTCCAAGAGATACATATGTTGTAAATGATTATTGCTATGGTAATAAAATAAATGGTATTTATAGAGGAGAAAATGTAGTTCCTTTAGTTGAAGAAATACAAGAATTATTAGATGTAAAAATTGATTACTATCTATTCTTTGATACAAAACTTGTGCATGAGATAGTTGATGCAGTTGGTGGAGTTGAAGTAGAAGTACCTATGAGAATGAAATATGATGATCCTACACAAGATTTGCATATTGATTTAAAACCTGGTGTGCAAACTTTAAATGGTAAACAAGCAGAGATGTTTGTTAGATTTAGACATAACAATGATATGACTGTAGGTTATAGAATGGGTGATTTAGATAGAACTAAAGTACAACAAACATTTATTAAAGCATTTATATCTACAGCTCTTTCACCAACAAATATTACTAAGTATCCTGACTTAATAAAAATAGCATTAGCAAATACAGACACAAATGTTACAGTTAGAGAAGCTTTAAAGTATGCAACAGATGCTTCAAAAATAGATGTATCAAATATAGTATCTTTAACAGCACCGGGTGAAGCTAAATATATTGATAATCTTTCGTATTTTATATTAGATGAAGAGGAAGCTAAAAAAGTTGTAAAAGAACAGTTTAGTGGTGAAGTTACAGATACGCAAAATACTGAAACACAAAGTACAGAAAGTAGTAATTAAATAAAAAATATCAAGAGGATAATTGTTATCCTCTTGATAAAATTTCTATATTTTTCTTACATTATTTATTCTTTTAGCACTTTTATCATTATAGTTGTTATATGTATTTTTATTCTTTTTACTTAATTTTATAAGTTTTGTAATTTGTTTAATTAATATAATAAATAGTATTATTACTATAATATATTCTATATATGTTAAAATATTGTTTGTATTAAAGTAACTATTCTTTGATGTAAGTATTAAATCATAATCATTTTGTATATCTATAGCATTTCCGTTAGCACTTAATGATATCATACCTACTTTATCATTTAAGTTTTTATCTTCTAAATTAGTTGC
The DNA here is from genome assembly GCA_947584535.1 of uncultured Clostridia bacterium. GTDB lineage: Bacteria > Bacillota > Clostridia > TANB77 > CAG-465 > CAG-465. The sequence goes on along the minus strand of CANPWO010000013.1, from coordinate 13,450 downwards.
TATATTATCTATATAGTATTTAGTAGAATAAGCTCCACCAGCATAAAGCGCATATTTATCTGAGTCTAGTGAAAGAGTATATTCTTTACTTGTATTTTCATCTTTTACTTTGTATGCTATTGTATTTTTATCAAATATTTTAAATTTATTAAAGTTTTCAAAAGCATATTCAAATAATGTTTTAGAATCTAAAAAACGACCTTCTTGACCATTTTGTATATTCTGTGAGCCATCAAATGCACATACAATTACTGATTTATCATCTTTTGTGCCATATCCTATAAATGTACCTCTTGCTTCTTCTGTATATCCTGTTTTACCTCCAAGTATATATTCATAGTACATTTTAGTATATTTCTTGTTAAACATTTTATTTGTATTAACTAATTCTCTAGCTTCACTTTTGTTTGTGGCAGGAATTGTATATTCCCTAGTTTCTACTATTTCTCTAAAAGTATCATTTTTCATTGCATATCTCATAAGTTTAGCCATATCATAGACTGTTGTATAGTGATTATCGTCATGAAAACCATGTGCATTTGTAAAATGTGTGTCATTACAGCCTAATTCTTTAAGTTTTTTATTCATTAATTCAACAAATGAATCTATATCGCCACTTACAGCTTCAGCTAAAACATTTCCCACATCATTTCCTGATTCTATAAGTAAACCATAAAGTAAGTTTTTTACACTCATTACTTCTTGAGGTTGTAAATATATTACTGAGCTACCAATAGGTGTTGAATATACTGCGTGTGCAGAAGCAACAACAGATTCGTTTAAATCTAAATTCTCTAATGCAAGAATTGCAGTAAGTATTTTGGTAGTACTTGCAGGATAAACTTTTTTGTATCCATTTTTTGCATATAGTACATTACCACTTTCTACATCCATTATTAAATCACTATTGCAATATAACTCATCTTCATCAAGTGTTTCACCAAAGCAATAGCTAAATGAAATATACATTAATATTAAAAATAATCCTGTTAAAATAGCTTTGCAAAAATGTATGTTTTTTAAATTAATATTTAATATTTTCAAGCAATCACCTCATTTTTAAATTAGTAACAAATAATCTAAACCTATTATATAATATATATTCAAAAAAATAAATAGAAAGGAGAATAAAAATGAATAGAATAAAAAATATAATAATAAAATACAAAGCATATATAATATGTATAATAATTATAGTGTTATCCATTCTATCTATTATTATACAAGATATAGATAGAAAAAATGCATTAAAAGTAAATAATAAAGAGGCAAATCAAGAAAGTAACAAAATAGCAGTATATATTTCAGGTGCAGTTAAAACACCAGGAGTATATTATTTAGATAAAAATGCAAGGGTATATAACTTACTTGATATATGTGGTGGTATAGCTGAAAATGCTGATATAACTAAACTTAATCTAGCACAAAAGTTAGTTGATGAAGATAAAATAGAAGTACCAGTTAAAATAGAGAAAAGTGAAAATGATAGTGAAGATACAACTATAGATGATGTAAATATATCAGAAGAAAATCAATTAGTTAATATAAATACTGCAAGTGAAACAGAGCTTACAACATTAAATGGAATAGGAGATGCAACTGCTAAAAAGATAATAGATTATAGAGAAAAAAATGGAAAGTTTGATACTATAGAAGATATTATGGAAGTACCAGGAATTGGTGAAAGTAAATTTAATAATATAAAAGAAAGTATTTGTGTAAAATAAAAATTAAGGATTAGAATATACATATATTGAGGAATTAAAATATGAGATATTATATTTATTTAGATAAATGTTTTGTTAGAAGCTTGTTTTCTGCACTTAATGAAAGTGACTTTAATATTGAGGTAGTTGAATATTCAATAAGGAAAAGTTCAACTACAAATAACCAGGTATCTATTGATCCGTATTTAGAGAAATTATGCAATAACGACAAAGTAAAAAATATTGAAGGAAGTAAAAATAGGCAAAAAAGATATGGAAGTTCTAATGCTGAGAAAAATGGAGTAAATGGCAATTTAGGATACGCTAATAGCTCTACAGTTGAAACTGTTAGAAGATATATAAATATTGACGATATAACTGATATGAAAAATAATTCTTTTTATCATAACTTAGTTGAAAAATTAAATAAAGAAAATAATAGAAGTAGCAATGATGATGAAAGAATTGCTATTGAAAGTGGCTTTATTGAACCATACGATTTAGATGATAAGTTGTTAAATAGTGAAAGTAAAATAGATGGCTTTTTTAAAATTAATACTAAAAATATATGGTATAACAAAGAACTATTACAAGGTGATATTAAATTACTAGCTCAAATGTCTTGTAGAATTAAAGTAATAGGCTATACTATGAGTTGTTTAGAAAAAGAAGATAGAATTATAAAAGCAATAGCAATATTTATTGAATGATTATAAAAGCATTGACAATATTATGTAAATATGATATAATTAAAATGTAGTTATAATAATGGAATTGCGCTAAAGTGTGCGCGAGAAAGGAGCCAGTTATGGTAAAAAATATTAATAAGGTAAGAGAGGCTTATAAAAAGAAAGTCGCTGATTTAATTAAAATCAGAGATTCCAAATATCCCGCTGCAATGTCGCAGGATTTGTATGTGGCACATGAGCGGAAGGTAGATAATGCAACAATATACCTTGATGAGCTTGATAGCATTGAGGCTTTTGTAAGATTAGAAAGGAGAATAGTGATTCCTACGAAAAAAGAGATAAAAGGATTTATCGAAACGGCAGATTACAGTAATGCGGAATTCAAGGGCAAATTTGTCAAATTGTATATCTTGCAAAAGTTCGGTTGCCCGGATATGTGGTTGCTTTATATGGCGCCTCTTAAGGTGCTATAATAAGACAAAAATCAGAGTAGTAAAATACTCTGATTTTTTGGGATATAAAGAATATCAATTTAAAGATTCTAAATCATTTAAGATTTTTATAATATTATTATAAATAAAATATAATTTTTCAAAATATTTTTTATTCTTATCCATTTTATTTACATTAAAATGACGTAAAGAATGATCTTGAAATCTAATTAACATTTTGTCTTTTAAAAAACAAAATGCTATTTCATTTTCAAATTTAGTGGTATATTCTTGCATAATTGGTTTTATTAAGTTATATATAGTAAAATCTTCAATATTATCTAATGGTATACTACCAAGTATATCTGTTTTTCCATCACTAAAATTAATATTTTTTTCTTTTTTACTAATTCCATAGTTGTTTGAAGAAAGAAAACATGGGTTAGCATAGATATAACCAATATCATTTAAGTTTGTTTTATATGGTAAAATAGCATGGAGGCCTACAAATGAGTAACGAGTATAGTCTATTTCATGAGTTAAATATATATGGCTTATAACTATATTATTATGATTATATTCTTTTTTTGCTATAAAAGTTTCAGTGTCTTTTGCTTTTGATAAAAACCAATTTTCATATACATTTTTATATTCTGCTTCTTCTGTTTCAGGAACGTAGAATATTATATTATCATCTAATAGTTTAAAAAATAGTTCAGTTAATTTATTTTGAGTATATTCTACTTCTTCTTCCCAAGGTGTAATTTTTGAAAGTTTATGATATAATAACAAACTTAAAACTAAATCTAGTAACATGAATAGTATAATATATATTATAGGATTTGGTGGGTTAAAATATCCAACTAAAAAAAGTGAAAGAATATATAAAACTGCAGCAAAAAATGAAATAATTAATTTTATAATGTATGGACTTTTTAATCTATATTTACCTTTTAAATTTTTATTCTTTAATTCTATACTTTCATACTCTTCTTTTAATTTATTCCATATTTCTTCAAAATTATTCATATAAATTTCCTCTTATTTTTCTATTCTCCATGAACTATTTTGTCTATTTCTTCTCTATTTTCATTTACCATTGTGATAAACTTCTCTGCTAAGTTTTTATCAAATTGTGTGCCTTTACCTTGCTCAATTTGTTCTATAGCGTAGTCTATTGTTTGAGCCTCTTTATACGGTCTTTTATTAACTATTGCATCAAAACTATCACATAGAGTTAGCACACGAGCAAGATAAGGTATTTCTTCGCCTTTTAGTTTATTTGGATAACCTTTTCCATCATACCTTTCATGATGACTTTGCATTATTGGACATACATCTTTAAATATATTAGATACACTAAGTATATTTGGCCCAATAACAGTATGTAGTTTTATTTGTTCGTATTCTTCATCAGTAAGTTTACCTTCTTTAAGTAATATATTGTCAGGAATACCGATTTTTCCAATATCATGGAAGGATGCGGCAAGATTAAGTTTTTCTAAGTCCTCTTTTTGTATACCTAAATAATTTCCAAAGTACATTGAAAGTTTTGTAACTCTTATTGAATGTCTTTCTGTATAATTATCTTTAGCGCCAACAGTATTAAGAAGTATTTTAGCAAAATCAATTAAATACTGTTCAAGTTGAAGGCTCATGTTTTTAATTTTTCTTAACTGTTCTATATATTTAATACCAGTTTGTATAAACATTACAAGTTGGTCAAACTGAGTACTTTTTTCAAAATAAGCTTGAATATCTAAATTTTGCATAGTTTCAATAGAAGGTGCTAAATCTTTATGCATAGACATTAGTATTATATATATTTCTTTATCAAATTCTCTAACAAGTTCAACAATTCTATCACCTTTTACTGGTGTCATAAGGTAGTTTACTATTAAAATATCGTATTTATTTTTCTTTAATTCTTCGATTGCTGAAACAGGCTCTGTAAAAGTATTTACTGTATGCCCATACTTGTTTAAAATAACTGATAGTATATCCATCATATTAACATCATCATCAATTATTAATATTTTTGCATTAAATATTTTTTCATTATCCATATTGTTCACCAATACTAGTATATCAAATAATATACAAATAATCAAGTAGCGCAAATGCTTGTAAATAGATATATTGTTGTCGAAATTTGCGACCGAAAATTCTTGACAATAATATTTTACCTGTGCTATATTAAAGATATAGGAGGTGATAGTTATGCCATATTATTAATTCCAGTTTCTATAATTTTTTCATATTATTTTGTAACTTATCTATTTGTTAAAAGAAAACAAAAGCTTTTTTTCTTATCTAAAGGTATAAAATTATATAGAAGTATCGAAAATAATTATTTTTTAAATCTTAAGAATAAACTAATAAATTTAGATTTCCCATATAATATAACTATCAAAAAGTATATATTTGTAAAATTTTTTTCAGTAGTATTTTTCTTTATAAGTTTTATTAAAAATAACAATTTAATATTATCACTAATAGTATCATTAATAATATTTTTCATATTTGATTTCCTTATTATATATTTTAAAAGAAAAGACAGGTTAGATACACTTGTAAATATCCATATATATATTTTAAATTTGACTTTGTTACTTACTGCTTCAATGCCTATTTATGAAGCATTAAAAAGATGTATAGAAGTTATACAGTATAAAAGATTTAAAGATAATTATATTGCTTTTGTTGAAGAGCTAAGAATATACAATTTTGACATATCTAAGTCAGCAAGTAATTTACTAAGCAAATTTAACTATGAAGAAGTATATAGCTTAATAAATATATTAAAAGAGAATAAAAAACAAGATAGTGTTATAGCATTACTTGACACATTAAAAGAAACAATAAGCTTAAAGATATATAATAACACTAAACTTTATTATCTAAAAGATACATACAGTATAATGTTTTTAACTGTTTTGTTATTAATTATTAGTTTTTTAGTAGTAATTTACCCTATATCAGTGCAGATACTAAATAGTTTAAATATTATACTTTCATAAAAAAGGAGATGGTTAGTTATAAAAAGAAAAAAAGGCTCTGCTTTAGTAGAAAATATATTGTTAATTGCTATATCTTTAGTACTTATTGTAGTTATTTTTTATCCGCAAATTGTAAAGTTATTTAATATGTTTATTGATAGTCTTTCAACTTGGTTTGAAAATGCTATATCTGTTATAGGAGTAGTAAAGTAACATGTATAAAAGAAAAATTTTGATTTTAATTTGCTTTCTTGTAATATACATTTTGCTAGTTTTTATACATAGTAAAATTACAAATGATAATTTAAAAAAAGTATTTATTTTAACAAAAGATATAAATAGAGGTGAAAATATAACTTTAGATAATACGAAAAAAGTAAAGATAGATAGTACATCTTTAAATATTAAGTATGTTGATAAAGTGGATAATTTACTTGCAAAAAATAATCTAAAGTTAGGAACTATACTTTCAGATGAAATTGTTATATCAAGTGAAGAATATGAAGAAATTAAGGAAGATAAAGAAAGTATTTTAATAAATTTAAGTGATAAGATAAATAATTTAAACTTGGCACTTGAAAAAGGAAGTATTATAAACATATATTATACAGGGAGAAGTAGTCAACTTAAAGGTTTAATTGATAAAGATAAATACAAACAAATAGAAAGTGGTAGTATAACTGATAGTTATATAACAGTATTACTTTTAAAAGATGTTGAAGTTAAATCTATTTATGATCAAAGTGGAAATAACATAGAAGGCAAGACAGAAAGTATTTCTGCTATAAATATTGAAGTAGATGAACCAACTGCTATATTGATAGAGAATATCAAGAAATATGGAGAATTTAGTATTACAGTAAAGAGGTGAGACGATTTTTAAGATATTAGTTTTATACGATAAAAATAATGCTGACTTAGTTAAGTATTATAGATTACTTAGAGCAACACTAAAAAGAATATTATATAAAAAGAAAAAAGTTATTTTTTTGTATTATGAAAAAGGAATGAATATAGAAAAAATAGATATTGATTTTGTAATAGTAATTTCAAGTGATGTAGTAAAGTTAAATAAGATATATAATTTAGAAAAAATAAATGAACTAAAAATTCCAATGTATATTATAACTAATAATTTGGCAACGAAAAATGTAGTCGAAGCGATTAGTATTTCTAAGTATGTATCATATACTAGATGTAACATTGTTATACTTTCAAATAAAATTATAAGGATACATGAGTTAAATAAAGCAAGTGTGTAAAATATTTGTTAGACTACTATTTTTGTTAGTTATAATATATATTTTAAACTATCATCCTCTAAATAAGTTAATAGGAAAATCATACACTTTTGAAGAAATAATAGATATTGTGGGCATACCAAAATATAATAAAAATAACGAAAAAATAAATAAAGAGATATATAACAAATATAATTTGTTTGTTTACTCAAGTCCAGAAAATATTTTAAAAAAGACCAATTTACAAAGATTTAAGGAGGTAAAAGATAAAGGTAAATATTCATATAACAAAAAGAAAGGCGAGTTTTTTATACTAGGTACAAATTACGAAGGGGATTATGTGTATAATGTATATTTTCCTGTTGATATGGTACCAGAGTCTTTACCAGATAAATGGAATTTCATTTATTACTCAAGCTTTGAAAAATCATGGAATTGTAATTATTTATATATTGAACAAGTTGAGTATATGAAAGAGACTAACTTGCTATTTGATAAAATAGATTTAAAAAATAAAACCTGTGACTCATATAATTTTGTTGAATATAATATTTCACCAATTAAATATGGACTTGGTAAATTTAGATTAAATACACTTGCAACATGGAAAACAATGGGTATTATATCTACTAAAAGAAGGGCAGAAGATGGCACTATAAGAGATTCTGTATTTGCTACAAAACCAATGGCTGTATCAGCAAATATAAAATCTTGGATAGATGTAAAAGATAAAGTAGATATGAGTGAAGATGAGGATAGTGTTAATATAGATATTTCATTTGGATGTGATGTTATAAATTTAAGTAAATATGCAAAGGAATATCATATAAAGAATATTACCTCAAAAATATATATAAACGATAGATATGTAGATAGTGTAAGTGGCAGTAAAACAGCAAACTTGGACAAAAAAATAATGTTTGCTATTTCCAGAGAAAAAGATGAAATAAGAGCTAAAGATGTCATACTTAATATAAGAGTAGAAAGCTATATGTATACAGAGTTCTTAGTAGATGGACTTATGTATGATAGCTGTAGTAAAGAAGTTTTAGTAAAAATAGCCCCCAAAAAACTAGTTCCAATAAACTCAATTGATATTAATTTGTTAAAAGTACATAACGGCACTTTGGTTGTAAGTCCACTTGTCCAAACTACAAAAACAAATATAGAAAATTCATCAGGAATTATAGAAAAAGGTAGATATTTAGCCTTAAGTCTTTCTTTAAATTTAAAAAGAGAATATTACGAAAATTTTGATATATATGTAAATAATATAAAACAAGACTATGAAATTATAAAAGATAAAAATAATATTATAGTTTTAAAGTTAGGTGTAGAAGATAATTTTAATGTGAGTATTACGACTTGGAAAACTTTAAGAGATACTTATGGTAGTATTTTTGATATAGAAAATCAAGATATTGGAAGAAGAATAAATAAGCCAAATGTTATAAAAATTATTGTAAAACTTAATGTAAATAAGATTAATTACGAGTATCTAGTATATGTAGATACAGTTGATTATTATATGGATAATATTAATTATAAATATTTTGATAATGTAACAAATTTTGAGGAATTAGATAATATATATGAAATATAAAAATGGAAATATTATACTTTTTTTGGGTATAGTTATAGTTGTTATTTTAACTTTAATATTTATTGTAGGAGTTATATATATGCAAATTAATATACAACTTGGTACTTTAAAAGAAGATTTAGACTTAATTGTTAGAAGCTGTGCATATAAAAATGTTAATATTGAAAAACTTAAATATTTTGAATATGAGTTTAATATAGATAAAATGAAAGAAGATATAAGCTATCTTTTAAGAGAGAATTATATAAGTGATATTAAATTATTAAGATTAAGTTATGATGATTCAAAAAACTACTTTGATATTTCTCTTGAAATTAAATTTATACCATTAATAAAGATAATGAAGAAAAATGAGTTAAATATATTAATAAATAAGCAAGTTAAGTTTAAATTAATGGAGGTAGAGAAAAATAATAATTAGTAAAAAATATAATAAATTAAAGGGAAATAGTAGTATAGAGAATATATTTTTATTAGTTATCATTTTTATAATTCTTTCAAGTGTAACGGTATATTTAAGTCAAATTTTAACTAGTTTTATATATTATCAAAAGCTAAATAATATTGTTGCTAAATATAGTTATATAATAGAAAAATATGGAAGATTAACAATTAAAGAGGAAAACAATTTATATAACGATATAAAAGAGCAGGGCTTTAAGCTAGATAAGATAAAAGTTTCATTACCTAGTAATGATAAGCAGTTTAAAGTATTAAGTATAGAATATAGCTTTAATATAAATAAAATAAATATAAAAAACAACTTTAATTCTTTAGTTAATATAAAGGCAAGTAAAAGCTTTTATATAAAATAAAAAAACCCATTTACATGGGTTTATATGTTTTATTATATTTTCTTTAATGTTTGCATTGCGTTATTTTGTATTATTAAATTTCCCTTTTCTTTTATTGATGTTTCGAAAATATCATATGAATAGTACTCATCGCAATACTCTGAAAGAAATACAAAAGTTTTTAAAAATCTTTTGTTCTTTATAGCAGATTTGCTAAATATTAAAAAATACTTAGTTTTGTATTTATATAAAGTGTTTTTTCCATAAAACAATTTTTCTTTTTTGGAAATATCGCATAAATCTAATAAATCGTCAATAGAGTTAAAGCTAAAAACATTACTATCAATATAATACGAAATATCTACATATGAATTAGATTTTCGATGTTTTTTCTTCTCTGGATTTTCCATTAAAGCATATTTTTTTAGTTCTGGAATAGTATCTACTTTTGTTATAGTAACAATAAAAATATTATTATTATCAGAACTTGCTTCTATAAATAATTGAGAATCTCCAATCATAAAATCTTCTTCTAGATTTGATTCTTCAATTAAATCTATGAAGAGATTTTTAGCAAGAGAAGGATCTTTTTCTATATCTTTTATTGAAATTTGCCTATTTTCTAATTCTTCTAAAGTTAAAGTGATTCTTAGTTTATTTTCGTTTATTTTTTCAACTTTCATATCAATTTTTTACCTCCATAGATTTTAAAAATCCTATCGTAGTATATGTATTATATAATTAAATAGTTACAAAGTCAATAAACTGATAAAGTATTATTCCATATTTATTTTTTCCAAAATAAAATTAAATATAACATATATATAAAATTTACAAAAATTTTCAAAAAAATCAATAAAAAAATTGATTATGTAAAGAATTTGTGGTATAATAACAAAAGTTAATTTCCTTACTCTATAATTTAATATAGAGTCTTAAGTCCAAAAGGAGGTGAGTGGAGTCATGAATAATTACGAATCAGTTATAATTCTTTCTGCTAATGCACCAGAAGAAGCAACAGTTGCTTTTGGTGAAAAAATGAAAGAATTAATATCAGCAAATGGCGAGCTTACAAATGTAGAGGAATGGGGTAGAAAAACTTTAGCTTATGAAATTAAAAAGCAAAAAGAAGGAGTATACATACTATTTACATTTGATGCAAAGCCTGAATTTATAAAAGAATTTGAAAGAGTTCTTAGATTAGACGAAATTGTTTTAAAACATATTGTTATAAGAAAAGATTAATTTTAGGTAAGATAGACAATAACTAATCTCAAAAAGGAGGAGTTATATTATGAATAAGTTTCAATTTATGGGGAGATTAACAAGAGATCCTGAATCAAGAGTTACCCCAAATACAAATACACCTGTAACAAATTTTTCTATTGCAGTAAATAGAAGATTTGCAGAAGCAAATGGAGAGAGAAAAGCAGATTTCTTTAATATTACAGCATTTGGGAAATTAGCTGAATTTTGTGCTAAATATTATAGAAAAGGTCAACAAGTTCTAGTTGAAGGAAGAATTCAAAATAGAAGTTGGGAAGATCAAAATGGACAAAAAAGATATGCAACTGATTATATAGTAGAAAATGCATATTTTGCTGACTCAAGAAGAGATAATGCTGGTACAACTGAAGATATGAACATACCATCTTCAAGCATAGATGGTGAATTTATTACAGTGGATGATAATGAAGAATTACCATTCTAATTAATATATATATTAATTGAAGGGAGGAAGAATTGTGGCTGAAAAAAATAATAAAAGAGCAAAGAATGATAAACCATACAGAAGACCAAGAAAAAAAGTTTGTAGCTTCTGTGCAGATAGAGTTGACGATATAGATTATAAAGACGTAGAAAAATTAAAAAAATATGTAAGTGATAAAGGTAAAATACTTCCAAGAAGAGTTACTGGAACTTGTGCAAAACATCAAAGAAAAGTTACTGTAGCCATTCAAAGAGCAAGACATATTGCACTTTTACCTTATACAGTTAAATAATAAAGTAATAATGTAAAAAGTGGTGATTTTTTTAAATCCCCACTTTTTTCCTTTGATTATATATAAAAATTGTTAATATTAAATCTTAATTAGTAATATTATTGATTTTTTTAACTATATTAGTTATAATATAATAGACAATAAAGGAGAAAGATATGGTTGATTCATTAGTAAATAGTATAATAGGAATGTTTGGAGCATTTACTTCTGCAAAATTTGGTGGTGAGATAATAACTTTTGTTATATCATTGCTCCCAATACTTGAACTTAGAGGAGGTTTACTTGCTGCAAGTATTTTAAATGTAAAACCGCTTGTAGCGTATATAATAGCAATTATAGGGAACCTTTTACCTATACCATTTATACTTATGTTTTTAACACCAATATTTAATTATTTGAAAAAAACAAAGTTGTTTAAAGGTATGGTAGAAAAACTTGAAGCTAAGGCTATGAAAAACAAAGGTAAATTTGAAAAAGGTGAATTTATTGCATTAATATTGTTTGTAGGCATACCTCTTCCTGGAACAGGAGCATGGACAGGAGCATTAATTGCTTCAGTAATGGGAATGGATAAGAAAAAAGCTATGCTTGCAATATTACTTGGAGTAATTATGGCAAGTATAATAATGATGATAATTTCTTATGGAGTAGTAAATAATTTAATATATAATTAAATAGGTGGTTGATATGATAAAATTTGTAATGGCACATTGCTTAGCAGATAGTTCAGAATCTATAGATAAGTCTAAAGTATTAGAATGTATGAGTGACGCATTTAAAGGTGATGAAAAGGGGATTACATTACTTGATATAAATAATATAAATGAGGAAACTTTGCAAAAATTTATACAAAATGGACAAATAGATTGTTTGGTATTTTCGCCTGATACTGTTGTAAGTCCAGTTGGAAAAAGCATAGTATCTTCAGTTCTTTCAAATAAGAATGTAACAAATAATTGTAAGCTTATTAATCTATATAGCAGTCAAGATAAACAAGATGTTATAAAATCAGCTGAAATAGGTAAATTATTGTTACAAGAAAATCTTGAAAGTAGATTATTACACTTTGATGTAAGTACAGATAAAATTTTATTTACTCAGAATTTACAAGGAATTAAAAATGATTCTGTAAAAACTAGAGAAAAATATCAACAATTGGAAAATGATGTATTAGATTTTACTAAAAAAGTAGTACAAAGTATAGAAACTGATAAAGATGAATATACTGCAAAACATATAAGAAGTGTATCTAAAATAGCTGAGGTAATCGCACAAAAAAGAGGGTTAAAAGCAGAGGAAATAGATATTCTAAAAATTGGTGCACTACTTCATGATATTGGAAAAGCTGATATAACTGATAATGTGTTAAAAAAACCTTCAAGACTTACTGACGAAGAATTTAAAGAAATGAAATCTCATGTTACATTAGGAGAAATAGAACTAAATAGCTATAACTTAGGTGATTTTGAAAGAGCAAAAGTAATTGCTTCAGAACATCATGAAAGATTTGATGGTAGAGGCTATCCAAGAGGTTTAAAAGGAAATGAAATAGACGAATTATCTAGAATAGTATCTTTGGCTGATGCAACACAAGCTATGTTTGGAAGAAACTATCAAAGTGGTAGAAAAAAATCCGAATTGATAAATGAATTAAAACGATGTGCTGGTACACAATTTGATCCTGAAATGGTAGATATCTTATGCAATGTATTAGATAAAGAGCCTGAACTTGTATATGTATCTTACGATGAAAACGATAATATTATTTACGATGTGCCTGATACAGATAAACTACTTAATGAAACTAGGTTAAGTAGAAATAAAAGAGAGCAAGATTTTATATCATCATTAACAGATGGTGTAAATAAGAATATTTCTGCAGATAATAGAGAAAAAAATGATGAAGAAAATGAAGTTAATAAGGATAATAAAACAATAGAATAAAAGAAAAAAAGTTCACTTTAAATCAAAGTGAACTTTTTAT